>CAIZXK010000131.1 GCA_903936865.1 uncultured Bacteroidales bacterium
AATGTTTCAGTTTTATGTAGCTAATGGAAAGTTATCCTGTCATTTGTACCAGCGAAGTGCTGATATTTTTCTGGGAGTTCCCTTTAATATTGCATCTTATGCACTATTATTGCAAATGATGGCACAGGTTACAGGTTATCAAGCCTTTGAATTTGTTCACACCTTGGGCGATGCCCATATTTATATGAATCATATTGAACAGGTTAAAACTCAATTGGAACGCGAACCACGCAAACTTCCAAAAATGCTGATAAATCCGGAAGTAAAATCCATTTTCGACTTTAAATTTGAAGATTTTCAATTGACAGAATATGATCCACATCCGCATATTAAAGGAGAGATAGCTATTTAAACTAATCTGAGAATATTTCTAATAGAAAATTTATGTGGGAATATAAAGTGTAACAACTTTCCATTTTATTAATATCTGAACTGAATGCAAATAAAAAGGAAGCCGGAATGGCTCAAGATACGTTTATCAAAAGGTGATGATTATCTTAAGGTTAAAGAAATAGTTAAGGAACATGATTTACATACCATTTGTCAGAGCGGCGATTGCCCTAATATGGGCGAATGCTGGAGCAAAGGAACTGCAACTTTCATGATACTTGGAAATATCTGTACCCGCAATTGTAAGTTTTGCAATGTCGCAACAGGCAAACCATTGCTTCCGGATTTGAATGAACCTGTTAAAATTGCAAATTCAATCCGATTGATGAAACTGAAACATTGTGTAATAACTTCTGTTGATCGTGATGATTTACCTGATTTTGGTTCAGCACATTGGGCAGAGACCATTCGCAAAGTAAAGGAAATTAATCCAATAACAACCATAGAAGTACTTATTCCTGATTTTCAGGGAAACAAAAATTGTATTCAAAGGGTTATGGATGCCAAACCTGAAATTATTTCCCATAATCTGGAAACAGTTGAAAGATTAACTCCTTTGATAAGAAGTAAGGCTCAATACCATTTAAGTCTGGAAGTACTCAAATTTATTGCAGAAGGAGGAATAAGGGCAAAATCTGGTATTATGCTGGGCCTGGGCGAAACGGAAGAAGAAATATTCAAGGTAATGGATGATTTGCTGGAAGCAGGTTGTAAAATCATAACCATTGGACAGTATTTGCAGCCATCGCGACAGAATTATCCGGTGGAAGAATATATAACACCTGAGAGGTTTGAGTTTTATCGTATAAAAGCATTGGAAAAAGGTTTTGATTTTGCTGAAAGTTCACCTTTGGTCAGATCGTCTTATCACGCAGAAAATCAGGTTTAGAAAAAAGTATTAATGCTAAATAAAGAGTATATGTTGAAACAGACTAAGTTTCATTCGCTGGGAATAATTGATTATAAGGAATGCTGGGATTATCAGGAAACTCTTTTTAATGAAATTCTATTTCAAAAACGAGAGGAAAAAAAAGAGATACTCAATCATTTAATTTTTTGCGAACATCCACACGTATATACGTTAGGGAAAAGCGGTTCGGAGGATAATATGCTGATTAATTATATTCAGTTACAGGCAAAAAATGCGACTTTTCACAAAATCAATCGCGGAGGTGATATAACCTATCATGGGCCCGGACAATTAGTTGGCTATCCAATACTAAATCTTACAGCTTTCAATCTGGGAATCAGAGAATATATTCACAGTCTTGAAGAAGCAATTATCATTAGCTTAAACCATTTTAACCTAAATGCAACCCGATTAGAAGGTGCAATCGGTGTTTGGCTGGATGCTGATAATCCTAAGAAAGTGAGAAAGATATGTGCTATTGGTGTTCGTACAAGCCATTGGGTGAGTATGCATGGTTTTGCATTTAATATTAATACCGATCTTGACTATTTCAAACATATTAATCCATGTGGATTTACGGATAAAGCAGTAACTTCGCTCAAAAAGGAATTGGGTAAAGAACAGGATTTTAATTATGTAAGTGAAATTGTAAAAGAGAATTTACAATCAGTTTTTAAATTTGAATTTATATCGTTATGAACAAACAAATTTCAATTATAGTAGCCATAGCACAAAACAATGCCATTGGCAAAGACAATGATTTATTGTGGCATCTTTCGGGAGACCTCAAAAGATTTAAAGAACTCACAACAGGACATACAATTGTGATGGGGAAACGCACTTTTGAGAGTCTGCCTGTACGACCATTACCTAACCGCAAAAGTATTGTTATTACTGATGTAGAAGGTGAACAAATACCGGGCTGTGTAATGGCATATAGTATAGAAGATGCCATTGCAAAGTTTGATAATACAGATGAAAATTTTATTATCGGCGGAGGTTCTGTTTATCGTCAGTTTATGCCGATTGCTGATAAACTGTATCTTACAGTTGTACATAAGGATTTTGAAGCGGATACTTTTTATCCGGAGATAAATTTTGATGAATGGCAAGCTATTGAAAAACAGGAAAACATATCTGATGAAAAAAGCGGATTGACTTATTCTTATATTATTTATAAAAGGAAATAGGTTGAAAAAATATTTATACATACAAATGCCGTGAATAAGAATTCCGGCATTTCTTGTTTTAAAAACACTATATCAACTCCTTTTAAAGCATAAAATATACCCGACAAATAGAAATATTTAACTGTTAAAAGCTCAAAAATGACTTTTTTATAGCTTTTTCTTACTTTAACCTTAATTAATTCTGTTTTAGACTGTATTTTATGAATGTGGTCTAATTAACTTGTTTTCACTTGTGTGAGGATGTAATTTTGCTTCATCAATTAATTAATATTAAAAACAAACATTAAAAAAATTAAAATCATGAAAGCAATAAAAATTATCACAGCAGCAGCTTTAATCATTATGATGACAGCATTTAGTTCTTTTGCAAAAGACAACAAAACCAATCAAAAAAGCAGTTTGAAAAAAGTATTGGCAAAGGAAATCTCATATCCTGAATTTGCAATAGAAACAGAAAAAGAAGGAGCAGTTTTTGTTCAGTTTACAATTAATGAAGAAGGTAAAATAATAATCGAAAACATGAACTATGAAGATGTAACTTTAGGTGATTATGTTAAAGAACAATTGTCAAAAGTAGTAATCGACAATACTGACACAGCTATTGGTAGTACTCATGCCATGAAATTCGATTTCAAACTTATGCAATAAACAAAAACTGCTTTATATACAAACTCAACATATAATCTCCTGAGCCTCCAGAAATGTGAGGCTCTTTTTTTATAAAACCATCACTTATCATTTTTTTAAATTAATTTTTAACCCCTATTTATCCCAAAGTTTAAACATCACAACCTCTTCGCTCTATTTTTTTACTAATTTTGCCAAATGAATCAACTTATATTTATTATTAAATATTTTAAATATCGTATTAAAGCAAAAACCAAATACGATATTCACTCCCCTTTTGTCTTTGAATTGATTACAAAAGTTTTCTATAATAAAAAATCAGATAATGAAATTAGAAGTATTGAAGCTATTCGTAAACAACTGCTTAAGAATAAAACTATTGTTACATTTGAAGAAATGGGAGCTGGTAGCTTAAAGTCTGATTCCAAAACCAAAAATGTTTCAAACATTACCCGTAATTCAGCTAAACACCCAAAATATGCTCAATTATTGTATCGGATGGTTAAACATTTTCAACCTGCCAACATTCTGGAACTTGGTACTTCTATGGGAATCAGCAGTGCATATATGGCTAAAGCCAATACAAAAGCCAATCTTACAACAATAGAAGGAAGTGAAAAAATAGCTGCTTTTGCCAGAGAAAATTTCAACCAGTTAAATATTAATAACATTCGTCAAATTATTGGTAATTTCGATAATAAATTACCGGAATTATTAAAGGAAAAATGCATCTATGATTTTATCTTTTTCGATGGAAATCATCGAAAAACACCTACTTTAAATTATTTTTATCAATGTTTGAAAAACAAAAATGATAATAGCATTTTTGTTTTTGACGATATCCATTGGTCACAGGAAATGGAAGAAGCCTGGAATGAAATAAAGCAGTCAGAGGAAGTAACTATTACGATTGATTTATTTTTTCTCGGGATTGTATTTTTCAGAAAAGAATCTTCAAAAGAACATTTTACAATAAAATTTTAATAGTAAAGAAATATGATTTATAATTGATTTACAATTAACATAAAAACATATTGAAAAACTTCTTTCACTATCAAAAAAAAATTACTACACATAATCTGCTAATGTCTGACTTTGCATATAATTTCTAAATTCCAATGAAAGTTTATGAATTATTCCACCCATCAAGCACTTATCGAAAGCACACACCGGACGATCCATCGGGCAACCTTTATCAACAATCGGACCTTCTATTGACTGATAAATATCTAATAAAGTAATAGCTGCTACATCTTTATCAAGTACAAAACCTCCAGCCGGTCCACGTGTTGATTTTATGAAGTTATCTTTAACCAATCGTTGCATAACCTTAGCAAGATGGTTTTTCGAAGCTCCGGTAGCATCAGCAATTGAGTTTACATTAATAATATGTTTTGACCTACCTATCAAAACCATTGCATGTATAGCTAGAGATGCAGCTTCAGATAATTGAATAATTCTTGCCATTTCGTTTTTTTGGTTGTAAAATTACTTAAATTTTTAATATAAAAAAAAGGCTTCCTTTTGAGAAGCCTTTAATTTCTTTGAATAGAAAACTACATATGATTTATTTTTTTCATTAACTTTGATTTTAAGTTGCTTGCTTTATTCTTATGAATAATTGCTTTTTTTGCAACGACATCAATCAAGGAAATCATACTTGATATTTTTTCAGTAGCAACAGTTTTGTCAGTTAAATCTCTGAAAGATTTTAAAGCATTACGCATTGTTTTTGCATAATATCTGTTACGTAATCTTTTAGTTTCGTTTGACCTGATGCGTTTTAACGCTGATTTATGATTTGCCATTTTTCTATTGTTAAATGTTTTTAATATGTAGTCCGTAGGGGATTCGAACCCCTGATTTCTAGGATGAAAACCTAGCGTCCTGGGCCAGCTAGACGAACGGACCGTGCTTTTCCATCAAATTGGAGTGCAAAATTAGATATTTTTTTTAAACCTGCAAACTTTTTTTATCATTTTCATCACTTTTTTTTCAAAAACTCTTCTAAAATTTTGATTTGCATAATTTTAATGATTATTTTTTATTAAAAATCTTTTCAGCTACAGCCACTCCATCAAGAGCTGATGAAACAATTCCTCCGGCATATCCTGCACCTTCACCACATGGATACAGATTTTTCAACTGTAAATGCTGAAAAGTTTCCTGATCCCTTGGAATTCTAACTGGTGAAGAAGTACGTGATTCAACTGCAAAAACATTTGCCTGTTCAGTATAATAACCTTGCATTTTTTCATCAAAAGCTAAAAATGCCTTTTGTAATCTCATTGATATATTTTTAGGTAATATTTCGTGTACAGGAGCTGAAATTATCCCGGGAATATAAGAACTCTCATTTAAAGTTGATGAAATTTTTCCTTTTACAAAATCTGTCAATCTTTGTACAGGAGCAATTTGTCCACTGTTTGCAAAAGCAAAAGCTGATTTTTCAATATCTTCCTGATATTTTAATCCTGCCAAAGGACCATATTTCTCATAAGCTGCTAAATCTGATAACTCAACTGAAACAACAATACCTGAATTTGCAAAAGGAGAGTTTCTTCTTGAATTGGACATCCCATTTACAACTATCTGCCCCTCTTCTGTTGCTGCCGGAACAATAATACCACCCGGACACATACAAAATGAAAATACTCCCCGATTTTCGACTTGTGTTACCAACTGATAAGTAGCGGCTGGTAAATACTGTCCTCTGGACTTGCAGTGGTATTGCATTGAATCAATTAATGGTTGAGGATGTTCAATTCTTACTCCAAGTGCAAAAGGTTTGGCTTCAACCAGTATTTTTTTTCTATCCAGTAATTCATATATATCCCTTGAGGAATGTCCGGTAGCTAAAATAAAATTATTTGCTTCAAACAGATTTCCGTTCTGATCTGTAACACCCTTAATTTTATCATCCTTAATTATGAAATCAACAATTCTTGTGTCAAAATAAAATTCACCACCATATTCCTTAATTGTAAAACGAATATTTTCGATAATTGAAGGTAATTTATCAGTACCAATATGTGGATGGGAATCTATCAGAATATCAGAAGAAGATCCATGAGCAACCAGTTTTTGCAATATATCGTTTACATTGCCTCTTTTAGTTGAACGGGTATATAATTTCCCATCAGAATATGTTCCGGCTCCACCTTCACCAAAGCAATAGTTAGAGTCTGGATTTACTTTATGCTCGCGATTAAGTGCAGCAATATCATATTTTCTATTATTTACATCCTTTCCTCTATCAATAATAATGGGTTTTAGTCCTGTTTCAATAAGTTTTAATGCTGCAAACAATCCGGCAGGACCTGCACCAATAATTATTACCTTTTCAGCGTTTTGAACATATTTATATTGTGCAGGAAGTAAGGCTTCATTTTTAGGATAAGAATCATTGGTATAAACCATTAATTTTATACGATATTGCACTTTTTGCTTACGTGCATCTATGGATCTTTTTAAAACCACGAATGAATTTATCTTTTCCTTTGGAACTCTTATTATCTGTGCTATAGCTCTTTCATAAGAACTATTGACAGTTAACTGTTCCGGAAGTAATGAAATTTCAATTTCTTTAATCATTATTAAATTTATAAAGTTAAAATATGTAAAAAAGGATTATAGTGTAGTTTTAATATCCTCTTCGCAAGCAGTTTTTACTCAAATGTAAGTGAAAACTGAAACATTTTCGAATTTAATCGTTCTATACCATTGGTGAAAACGTTATCTTCTCTCACAAGCAAATCATTAATACCATAAGACATTTTTAATTCGGCTCCCAGTTTAAAATAAACAAGGTAAAAATCAAATCCCACACCCATCTCCACCAAGATGTCACTTTTGTCTAATTTTAAGGTATATTCATCATCATCTTCCGTTTTTTTTGCCTGGGAGGCTAAGTCCAAACAGTATTTTACACCTCCCAGCACATAAGCACGGGTATTTGTCATACGTTGAGAACGTAACTTTATTTCAAGAGGAAATTCAATATAGGTTGATTCAACCTTTTTGCTAACTGTTGAAATAATTGTATTATTATATTTAATAGAATAAGTAAGTGTACGTTCGCCAAATGAAAGCGAAGGTATAAACCTAATATTCATGTAATTATTAAGTTTTAAATCGGCAACAATCCCTATATTAAATCCAAGATTAGGCATTGCTTCCACATCGTAAAGTGTATCAAGAGCAATTAAATTTTCAATTGGTTTAATTGAAAAGTTCATTTGATTTAAGCCTAGTAAAAATCCAAAATGATAGTTTTTATAATCATAGTTTGGATTATTTGGAATCCTAACCCGTTGTGCATTAACTTGAAAAACAAAAAGAAAACAAATTAAGAAAACAAGAATGCCTTTATTTAAATTAATATTCATTTTTTAAAATTCAATTTGAATGTAGTAACGGAAAATCCTTATAAATATTTCATTCCCGTATAAATACTTGCAATTCCAAATGTTAACTTTTTAATTTTAACATCCTTAAATCCAACATTGGCTAATATTGCAGCAAAATTTGCTCCATCAGGAAATTGATTTACCGATTCGGGCAGATACATATACGCATTGTCGTTTTTCGAAATCATTTTTCCAAGAACAGGAAGTATTCTTTTAAAATAAAAGTTATATAATTGTTTAACAGGAAAATTAACAGGTTTTGAGAATTCCAGAATTGCAACAATTCCATTAGGTTTCAGCACTCTGTACATTTCCCTCAGTCCTTGTTCAAGATTTTCGAAATTTCTTACACCAAAAGCAACCATACATGCATCAAAACTGCCACCTTCAAAAGGCATATTCTCCGAATCAGCATTGATTAACTGAATAATACAATCCTTATTTTTATCAAATAATTTCTTTTGACCCACTTTCAGCATCTCTTCAGAAATATCTAATCCGATGATTTTATCCGGATTTAACGTAGTTGCCTGAATAGCCAGATCAGCAGTACCTGTAGCTACATCGAGAATAAAGAGAGGTTTATGTGTTTTTAATATTGCTATCAGCCTTTTTCTCCATAAATAATCAATATTTAATGATAAGAAATGATTAAGAAAATCATAGCGGGGTGCTATACTATCAAACATATTCCTTACATATTCCTTTTTACCTGTAGCTTGTGAATATTCTCGTTCTTCCAATTGATAATTATTGATTTATTGATTTTAATTCGTTAAGTAATCTTTCCTTATCAACAGGAACTACGCCAACTTGTTCACAAACCAAACCTCCCGATAAATTTGAGATAAAGGCAACATCGATTGCTTTAAGATCGTGCCCCAAACATAATGCAGCAGTGCTTATTACGGTATCACCAGCACCAGAAACATCTGCAATTGAACGTACCTGAGCAGGAAGCAACGTATTGATGCGTCCAATATCCCGGGAATTACAGGTGAGGAAAACTCCTTTTTCCGACAAGGTTGTCAGTATAATTCTCATGTTTTGCTTGTCGAGGAGTGCGTTTGTAATTTCAGATAATTCCTCTTCAGATATTATTTCGTTTTCAAGTTTTAGTCCATCCCTTAATTCTTTAAGGTTTGGCTTGAAAAGCGTTACATTTTTATATAAACTAAAGTTTCTTCTTTTTGGATCTACGGCAATCGGGATATTTAATTCATTCAGTTTATCAATAATTTTTTCAAGTAATTCTTTGGAAACAATACCTTTATCATAATCCTGAATAATTACACTGTCAATTTTCTGACCATAAATTATATCCTCAACTTTTTTAATAAACAATAAATTATCCTCCTTATCGAGTGGATGCGAAACTTCTTCATCAACCCTTAGCATCTGGGAATTATTTCCAAAAATTCTGAATTTTGTTGTTGTAATCCTTTTAGAACTTTTAATAATCCCGATATCTGATATATTATTATCTTTCAATAGATTAATAAATTCCTGTCCTTTGTTATCATCACCCACCACTGAACATAAAATTGGTTTGGCACCCAATGATTGAATGTTTAATGCAACATTGGCAGCACCTCCCAACCGGCTTTCTCTTCTGTTAACAACCACAACAGGCACAGGTGCTTCAGGTGAAATTCTGTCAACTTTTCCCCATAAATAGGCATCTATCATTACATCTCCAATAATCAGAACTTTCTGAGAATTAAATGATTTGAATAATTTATCAAAGTTTATTTGTGATGTCATACTAAAAGTATTAAAAGTTTTAAGCAAAATTAAAAAAAAAATTAATATATGAGTTATCTGTTTTGGATTTGGGTGTCTATTTTCATTTTTTTATAATATGTTTTTCTGGTTGGAAACTGTATGATGTTTATATTTATTGGATTAATAAAAACAAACACAGAAATGAGTTTATAGAAATAAAACTTAAAAAAGCATGTTGTGTGTTTAGTAGAATAATATATTTCTAAACTCACTATAATTTTATTCAGTTAATTCTTGACTTTTATAACGTATATTTTGACTTTCGAGAACTCATTTAAGTCTTTTTAGAACAATTTTTTTATCAATTTAAATGATTTGTTCTATTAAATAAATTTATTAACTAATTTGATTCCAATTTATATTTTTTTGCAACTATCATAATATCTATATTTTACAAATCAAATCTACTCCATTATTACTTCTAAAGATTTCTGAATAAATTTATGATAAAATGTTGGCTGTAACTTGAAATTTATTAAATTTGTAGCTAATTATTTTTAGTAATTTTACTAGCTGTAAATTTCAGATAGTTGATTTTTAAATTAATTTAATTTCAAAAGCCAATACCTATGCAAATCAGAACAAAAATGATGCTAATGCTGATACCTTCCACGGTTATCGTCTATGCCATTACATTAGCTTTTATTGCTTTCAGGAGTATAAATACAGCTGAAGAATCAGCTTATGAACTTGCTGCTTCAAAAGCAAGAGAATCTGCATACAACTCAAAATCTTACCTGCAATCGGCAAGTGATGTTGCCTGGGCACTGAACCATAATTTCATGACTCTGAAGAATAATGGAAACAGAATCCGTGAACAATATCACGCTTTACAACTTACAGCTATTGAAGAAAACGCAAATTTCCTTTCCGTATGGGTTATGATGCAACCTAATGCACTCGACAAAAACGATTCTTTATATGTAAATAATCCCATTTATGATAATCTGGGAAGGTATAATAGTGGAATTGTTCGTTATCCGAATGAAATAAAAGATGAAATCTTTGAAGCCAACAACGAAGACGAATATCAGGCCGACTATTACCTTGAACCAATAAATGCAAAAAATGAAATTATAATGGATCCGTATATGTATGCTTATGATATGCCGGGAGCTTTGAACGATAGCTTTTTAGAAACAACGATTGCTGTTCCCATCATCGAAAATGATATAGCTATTGGTGTTGTTGGCGTTGACATCGATTTTAAAGCATTGCAAAAAATTAATTCCAAAATAAAAATATATGAAAAAGGGTATGGTGCAATAATATCACATGGTGGTTTTTATGTTAGCCATCCCGACGACAAACTTGCCGGAAAACTTATAAAAGACAGCACCGTAATTGAAAGGATAAAAGAAGGAAAACCATTCAACAAAAGAGGATTCGACGATTATTTAAAGAAAGAAGTTATATATGTTTATCAACCTTTTACAATAGGGAAAACTCAAACACCCTGGGCATATTGCATGATAGTACCCGTAGATGAAGCATTGGCAAATTCGCAGCAATTATTGATTAACGTATTAATATTGGGATTTCTGGGCATCCTGATATTGTCATTCGTCATTTTTTTAATATCAAAAAGTATCAGTAAGCCTATCTATAAAAGTATTCATTTTGCAAATATTGTTGCATCAGGTAATTTAAATGAAAAACTTGAATTTGATTCAAAAGATGAATTAGGTAAAATGGTTAAAGCATTGAATGAAATGGTTGAAAAACTCAAATCCATCGTATCCAGTATAAACTTAAGTGCCGGTGAATTAGAAGTTTCGAGTGAAGAAATAAAACATGGTGCCGAACAAATGTCGGATGGAGCCAATTCACAGGCTTCGGCAGTTGAAGAGATTTTATCCACCATGCAGGAAATGTCTGCAAAGATTGAGCAAAGTTCATACAATGCCACTGAGAGCGGAAAATATTCGCAAAGTACAACGGAAAGCATGAAAAAATTTACTCAGGCTACTATAAATAGCATGGAAACCTCCCGTAAGATTTCCGAGAAAATCAATATTATCAACGAAATAGCTTTTCAAACCAATTTCCTTGCTTTAAACGCTGCAGTTGAAGCTGCAAGAGCTGGTGAACATGGTAGAGGTTTTGCTGTTGTGGCAGCCGAAGTACGCAAACTTGCCGAAAAAAGTAAAAAAGCTGCTGATGAAATCAGCATTATTTCCAAAGAAAGTATAGCTGTTAACAATGAATCAAAAAATCTGATGGTTCAACTATTTCCTCAGATTGAACAATCGATGATGTTTATCAGGGAAATTGCAGAAACCTCATCGGAACAATCAATGGGAGTAGAACAAATAAATATTGCAATTCAACGCTTAAGTCAGATTGTGCAACAAAATGCTGCTTTTGCTCAGGAAGTTTATTCTAATTCCGAAGAATTTGAAAAGAAAGCCAAAGATTTGAGAGATGCTATGGATTTCTTTAAATTATCGTCATAACAGATCTTCCCAAAAATTGACTATAACAAACTTAAGTCTTATAATTAAAAATCAGATCAGGTTTGAATAATCAATCAATTTTTCGATTGCAACTGTTTTATTTTCGCAAAAATTTTTACCTTTGCTTCCGAAAAAAAGTAGATTTCACTACTAAGCCAAATTCAATTTATAAATAAAAAAATCATGATAAAAAAAATATTAATTACCGGATCATCAGGGCAAATAGGTTCTGAGTTGGTAATGGCATTACGCAATATTTATGGTGGCGAAAATGTTATCGCATCTGATTTATGTCCGAATGTAAGTGAAAAAATTAAAGCTTCAGGACCTTTTGAACAACTAAACGTATTGGACAAAGGTACTATTGCCGATGTAATCGACAAATATAAAGTTGATGCAATTGTACATTTGGCAGCTATATTGTCGGCTGTTGGCGAAAAAAACCCAATGCTGGCATTAAATGTAAATATCAAGGGGATGCTTTATGTTTTGGAATTAGCACGTGAAAAAAAGATTAAAAGGGTATTAATTCCAAGTTCGATAGCCGTTTTCGGACCAACTACTCCTGTTGACAATACACCACAGGAAACTATTCTCAGACCTACTACCATGTATGGAATAACTAAAGTAACCGGCGAATTGCTTGCCGATTATTATGTTGCAAATTACGGGATGGATATCAGAGGATTACGTTATCCGGGAATTATCAGTAATGAAACGTTGCCTGGTGGTGGAACTACCGATTATGCAGTTGCCATCTATTACGATGCAGTTAAATATGGGAAATATGAGTGTTTCTTAAGCGAAAACACCATGTTGCCAATGATGTATATGCCCGATTGCCTTAAAGCAACCGTTGATTTGTTCCAGGCTGATTTCAGTAAATTAAAACATTATTCCAATTTTAATGTAGGTGCTTTTAGTGTTACACCCAAATTGATTGCTGAATCCATTAAGAAATACATGCCCGGATTTGAAATAACTTACAAAACAGATTTCCGTCAGGCTATTGCCGATTCGTGGCCTAATTCAATTGACGATAGTTGTGCAAGAGAAGAATGGGGCTGGAAACCTTCTTTCGATCTCGACGCCATGACGCAGGATATGCTGAAAGTAATAGGCGAAAAACATAAACAAGGTCTGATATAATAAAAAAAGCTGCTCTAACAGGCAGCTTTTTTTATTAACAGTACTTCCATTTCCAACATTATTTAACAATCAATTCATTTTTTCAAGAAGGTTAATAAAAAATTATTTATTTTTGTGGAAACAATTTGGGTAATGAAAATAAATACGAACACATGGAATATAATCCGTTATACCATTTATACACCTTTTTATGATTTAATTGGACGTGTACTTACCAAATCGCGCAGGAAATCCATTGAAATGCTTAATATTCAACCTGGCGATAAGGTTCTTATAGTTGGTGCAGGAACTGGGTTAGATCTGGAAATCATTCATCATAAATGCGAAATAACAGCTACTGACATTACTCCGGCAATGATAGTCGCCCTCAAAAGAAAGAGTAAAAGATTAAAAAGAGATGTAAATGCAATGGTTATGGATGGTCAGCTTCTCAAATTTGAAGACGATAGCTTCGATTGTGTGATATTGCATTTAATACTGGCTGTAATTCCCGATCCGGTTGCCTGTTACAAAGAAGCTGAAAGAGTACTGAAACCAGGTGGACACATGGCTATTTTCGATAAATTACTTCAAAAACATCAGAAACCTTCCTTGTTGAGAAGAATGCTCAATCCAATTACAAATTTATTGTTCAGCAACATTTGCAGAAGCTTTAGTTCCATTTACAAACACAGTAATATGAAGGTAAAATCAGACATCACAAGCTTTTGGGGATTATTCAGGATTATAATTCTTAAGAAATAAAACAGCAATCAGTCACTTATAGTTTATTGAAGTTTTATTCATTATTACTTTGCAAAATATTTTTTGAAAGCAGGACTGAAACCTTAAAGATTATTTTTTTCAAAATCAATTAATAACCATTTCCATACCGGCATAATCTGAATTTCATCAGCAATAGTTAACTGCAACTCATCATCATACACAAGCATCATTAAATCAGTTATATTATATTTATCTTTAACTTCAAGCAATCCGTTAACTTCTCGCTCAATATTTTCATGACTAATCAGATATGTAACCTGTATTGCTTGCTTAATTTGAGTTCCCTGCATAATAACAAAATCACATTCATTTTTACCTGAATAATAGAAAAACTCAACTTTTCGTCTTTTAAGTTCAATAAATACTATATTTTCTAGAATTCTGCCTTTATTTTCTGAAAAATTAAATCCAATTCTGTTATTTAACCCTTGATCTATTGAATATGCTTTTCTTGAATTCATTAACTGTTTATTTAAAGAAAAATCAAACTTTTGAAGATAGAAAAACAAGTAAGAATGATTGTAAAAACCAAGATAATTCTTAATTGTACTCAGGCTTTTAATTCCAGTTATTCTTTGAAGTGTGGAATAAGAAAACAGTTTAGAAGCATTGGCAAAAAAGTAAATAGCCATTTGCCGGAGTTCATCAACCTGACTCAAACGATATCGAGCAACAATATCTCTGTATAAAATATCCTGAAAATACTGATTAAGTATCTCAGGATTATTCTCTTTTACCATCAAAGGAAAGCCACCTTGAATCATAAATTGTTCAAAACTACCAACAATCAAAGATTTTGTTGCAGATGAAAGTTTATTTAAATTATAATCAATTGCTTTAAAATTTAATATTTCTTTAAATGAAAAAGGTAATAACTCAATGTTCAGATTTCGACCCGTGAGAGAGGTTGCGATTTCAGAACTCAATAACTTTGCATTTGAACCTGTAATAAAAACTTTTATGTCTTGTTCATAAACACGATTTATAAACTTTTCCCAGTTGGTTACGTTTTGTATTTCATCAAAAAACAAAACAGGATTTTTACCGTAAATCTCTCTATGAATGCTAAGTAATTTATCCAAAATATCTGTTTCTGCAACAAAACGTTCATCATCAAAATTAAAATAACAATAATCACTCTCTGCTAATTCCATTTTTTGCTTTATTAGAAATAGCAAGGAAGATTTGCCGCAACGTCTTACTCCTGTAATCACAATTACTTGCTTCGAAGAGATGTAATTATCAAGATTAATATCTCTGAAAATCAGATTCTTCTTTGCTTCAAAAACTTCTTTCTGATCAAATAATATTTCCTTAATCCGGTCTTTATTCATAAAAAAATAATTGTTCGTTATAAAAGAACAAAAATACAACAAATTGTTTGTTTGCAACGAACAATTTTACTTTTTTTTATAATTACTTTTTATTCAATAGTTCGTTAAACGTAAACAAACTTTATCCTACAAAAGATTAATTAATTGATTATTAATACAATATATAAACAATATAATTATGTCAAAGTTCTCAATACTTGCGACTTATAAAAGTTTAAGGGAGTATTGTTATTGTAAAGACCTTGTATCCAAGATTTTATTCTATTGCTCACAAATTACATGAATTTCGTATAAAAAAATGAAGATAAAATATTGCAAACTACTAATAATTAAACACTAATGAAAATTCTAGCGAATTTTAGAAAGATAAAAAAGTTTTATCTCCTTCCGGTTAAGTGGTCTGTAAAGCAAAGTAAATTCAAATACGTTTTTAGAGAGTTAGTCAACAGTATTTGATTGGTTTTGAGGAGAGCTTTAATTGTTTTGTTTAAACAGAAAATAAAAGATTATATATTCATTTTTAAATCTTTCAGCAAAAATATATTTCAATCAAAATATTACCATAAAAAAATCCCCGTTAAGCTATGCCTAACGGGGATTTATAAATCAGAAAAACAGGTTTATTTATTAATAACCATTTTCTTTACAAGGCGTTTGCCCTTAAATTCGATAGTATAATAATAAACACCGTTAGGGAAATCAGTTACATTTAACTGTATCTGATGACGTCCGGCATCTTTCCTTGTTGTTTCAGTATAAACATTCTGACCAACCATATTAACCAAATTAAAAATAACTTCACCATTTGCTGGCAAACCAAATTCAATATTGGTAATGTCATTAGTTGGATTTGGCATATTCTGTGCCAACCAAAGATTATTAGCATCCTCATCTTCAATACCAACAGAACCGATTATTACGGATTTGCAAATCTTGTTATTCTGAGGATAAGCATCGTTTGTTAAGTTGGTGTAAGCACACAATGAGAACTGACTTCCCATTGCCACTGTAAAAGTAGAAGTAAAAGTATAAATAACTTCATCGCCTGTATTTAAAGCAGTGCCAGTCCATGTTTCAGCAACCGGAGTTCCCGAACCACGTTGAAATACAACTGGAATAGAAGTTAAAGCTGTTGAACCAAAGTTTTTGATTCTTACTTTTACAAAGGCAGTAGTTCCACTTACAGCTGTATCACCCGGTGTAATAATTTCGGTAACCGCAACATCAAATAATGCAGGATTTACAGTAACAGCTTTGCAGGTAGTATCATTCTGAGTGTAAATATCACCAGTAACGGCAGTAAATGCACAAATGGAATAATTGGTTGTGTTTACAACAAATTTAGTTGGGAAAGTATAATCAACTGTACTTCCGGGTAGCAAATTACCAGTCCATGTTGCAGCAACTACACCTTGTCCGTTAACCTGATATTTAACAGGAACTGAAGTTAAAGCAGCTGTACCGAAGTTTTTGATGGTAACTTTTGGATAAACAGTATCGCCAACCAATGAAAGATTTCCGGGAGTAGCAATTGCAATTACGCCTCCATCCTGAGCCAAAGGAGTCAAAGATAAAGAGAGATCATCAATTGCCCAACCATTAAGCGGGGTAGTAGTTGCACCTGAAATAAATGTAAATTTGAATTGAGTTACATTAGCCACATTGGTTAAATTATTCAACTTATAGGTTGATAATACCCATCCATTACTAATGGTATCAAAACCATTTGCAGAAGTATACCAGTTGGTAGCATTTGGATCGTTAACCGAACCTAAGACAGTCCATCCGCTTACATTATTCAGATATTCGATACGACCATAAGCATTGTCACCAAAATTGCGCCATTGCCAGAATTTCAGCGTATCAGCAGTCATAACTCCCATATTAAATTTAGGAGAATACAAAACACTGATATTACTACCCGTATAATTTCCATCTAAATTGGTAGCCCAAACTTTAGTTCCGCTATGTGCAGCATTAATAACACTTGCTGTAGGAGCACCCTGTTCCCAAAGATTGTTAATAGGGGCCAAAACATTGGTATCGGTTGCAAACCAAAAACTATTCAAATCAAAATTGTCAACATAAGGAATAGTAAACATCGATTCTTTAAAAATCTTTTTATGAACAGTATCATTCATAAAATTAGTATCACCATTCAGTACGGTGTAAGCATCAATTAAATTCATACCTTGTTGAATCGTAATATTATTAATCATGAATGTATCAGATTCCAACGATTGTAAAGCAGGTAATTTCGACCAGTTATAGGTGAAATTAGTACCGTTTACATTATATTTAACGGTAGCATTGCTTAATGTATCACTTCCAAAGTTTCTGATAACAAACTTAGCCGTTTGAGAAGCAGTAGCATTGAAAGGTAAGTATGAACCAATATTGGTAATTGTTGTAATCCCTGCATCATGAGGAATAGGTGGAATAATGTTTACATTATAATCCTCAGTTTCTCCATAACTATACGTTCCGCATGAAGGAGCAACATCAGCTTCATCAACTACAACTCTCATTCTGGTAAATCCAGGAATAGCAGTATAAGGAACAACTACATTACCCGTAACAGTTGAATTAGTAGCTCCATCATAAGGAGCGGTAAATGCTAATTCTCCGGGTAAATCCCAGTTTCCATTTCTGTTATAATCAATGTAAACATTACATTTACCGCTATATCCACCATAAGAAAAAATAACACCAACAGAAATTGGATACGACATACCTGGCTGTATTGAAGCAGCTGGCAAAGCAGTATAATCATTATACATTTGATTTGCATTAGGATTATTAATAACAGGTGTAGAAATACCATTATTGATTCCTGCAAATGTAACATTACCTAAATCTTCATCACCAGCATAAGTAGCTGTAGAAGGACAATATATTGGTAAATTATTGATTACAGATTTTTTAGTAGTATCGTTTAAGGCTGTAGCATCATTGGTTAATGAAGTCCAAGCGGTAATCACAAAAGCTTGTGGTTGCATGTTTGAACTTAAATTAGCTGTTTGAGTAAATGACTTAACTAACGTATCGTTAGCATTAATTGTATCAGTTACAATCTGACTTACTACTGTATTATTATCAACCTTGTATTTGATGCTGAAATTAGTAATTGCAGTAGACCCAAAGTTTTTAATTTTAACCGTTACGATTTCATTATTGACTAAGTTTACAGCAGTTGAAGGCGAAACAATTTCAATAATACCCGCATCTTTTGGCGACTGTGGACCTACATTAACTATTGCAGGTAATCTTTGGCTACCACAACCGGCAACATTTGCAATAAACTTAATATTAGGACGATCAGCATAAACGCTACCGGTTGTCAAATCATTACATCCATTACCGGTTGATAAATCATCATGATCATGATAAACACAATCAGGAACATTGGATGTATTAACAGTTGAATTAGAAGTATATCCTGAGTTGTCGAAACAAACACTCAATAAAATATTACTTACACCATCCCAGTAAAAAGGAGTCTGCAACTGAATTGCTTGCCATCCTGTAGCAGGAACAGTATAATTACTGCTATAAACGGTTTGCCATCCTGTTGTATGGAAGCCAGAAACTGAATTAGGTGCAAAGTTTTGCATTTTAATAGTAAATCCATTCAATACAGCAGCATCAGCTGAAGCAATGTCAAATGCCAATGAAGTAATAGTACCGGCAATTAAATTCTGAGCAGTAAGTTCAGTAGCTTTATACAGCATCTCCGAACGGGAATCCATATAATATGAATAGAATGGATATCCTTGAGTAACTGTACCGTTACCTAATGTAATATTTGCAGAAAATCCGGTTCTGGCTTCTACAAAGAAAGTATCAGTAGCAAATAAATAAGGAGTAATATAATTACCTCCATTTTGAATCGAATTACCACCAACTAATGTATCATACCAATAAAGTGGATCATTTGTTAATGAAGTAGCTAAAAGATTTGCACTGCTTCCATAAGGAATACTGATATTATTAACCAATGGATTTCCTGGAGTATGTAATGATTTTACATCACTTATTACTGTATCATTTGCATGATTATTATCTTGCATTAATGTAGCCCATGCTTTGATATGGAAATTGGAATCCTGAGTAGTAACTGCTAAATTTACCGGTGCATTAAAGGTATATAAAGAGCTATCACCAGGATTAATTGTAGCAGAAACAATTTCTGTAATTACTGCAGCTTCACCAATTCTTTTATAGCTAGCCGATAATCCATTATTAATAATATTAATACCTTTGTTTTTTATCCATACTTTAACGATATCTGTAGTTAAATTACAACCGCCATTAATAGGAGAAATCTGAGTTATTTGAGCATCAAACAATGGCATTCCGAAGAAATTCTTGCAAGTTTGATTATTAATCAGATTAATATCACCGAGCAATGCGGTATAAGCACAAATTGAATTATTTCCGGCAGGAAGTATTAAATTAGGCAATGTAACTGTATCAACGTGCAAAGAAGCAATACTCCCATTATAGGTAAATGCCACAGGAGTTCCATTATTTACTTTATAATAAACAGGCATTGTAGTAATTGTATCGGTACCGAAGTTTTTTACAATTACTCTTACTGGAATTACAGCCGCTTCGGTATCAGCAACAGCAGGACTAAGAATTGCAATTACACCAGCATCAAACTGATATAATGGAAATTCGACTGCACCAATGGTTGGAGCAATCAGATTTCTGATTTGTCCGTCGATATCATCAGTTACTTCTACCAATGGAATTGCAGCTGCACTAATATTAGTAGATGCTAAATGCAAATTTGTATTCGATACAAATAATGGATCTACTGATAAAGAATTTGCATCTTTATTTGTAGCCGATTTCCAATTGCTAAAAGTATTTTGATTTGTATAATTGTAATTCCCCAATATGCTACCAGTTGTATATAAGTTATTATAATCAGAAGCTACCACAGCAGAGGTTGATCCTGAATAATAAGCAAAACCACCTCCTGTATTTACGAAGTTATTATTAACAACATTTATATCAGAACCACCAGGAACATAAAAAGCTCTTGAACCAGTGAAAGCAGAAATCATATTTACTGAGTTGAAATATATATTCTGATAATAAGAATAATATGAAGCAAAACCATAAATTGATGCAGTAGCTGTTCCACCATCGATAGTTATAATATTATTTGCACTTAACCCTTTTTTAGCAGAAGTTCCAGTACAATAATATAAATACAAACCGTAAATTGAACCATAAGTTGAAGCAGAGGTACTATTTAAAGAAATCGTATTTTTAGAAATCAACAATGAGTTATTGTTATATGCTGTATAAATACCATAAGTATTATTGTTCGCAGTAATGGTATTTACATTGTTTTTAACAATTTGAATAGAATCCTGATTATATGAATAAATACCATAATAATAAAAATCAGATATTTTATTATTCATTACAATATTACCCATTTGCATATTTGAAGAACTAGCACCGTATAAATACAACCCATAATATCCATTTCTAATAGTATTATTTACAATATTATTAAAATGGTTAGATCCGCTTGAATATATCCCAGCATAGTTTGAAGAAGTTGTAACAGGCATTACAAGGATATTATTACTAAATACATTGTAATTTGCTCCGTTACTCAATTCTACAACATTACCATAAGTAACACCTAATGCCTTAAAGGTCATTTTTTCAAACCTGAAATAATCTGCACTATCCAGTTTCAAAGTATAATTGGCAGTTGAAGAAGTAGCTGCAAATTGCAATCTAACAGAAGTACTATCACTAGTAACAGAACGGAAAGTGATGGTTTTAACCGCATCAGCTCCGATAATCTGTGGAATTCTAACTTGTTCAGTATAAGAACCGGTATCAACCAGGAAAGTAACTGCATCTGAAACTCCGGCAATAGTTAAAGTATAAGCTGCAGCACTAAAAGATGGAAAATCTTTCTGAACACCTCCAGTGGAATCACCTAATGTGTAAATTCCATGCAAACTTGCCAGGAAGGAAGTGATAACAGTATCGTTAATAGCAATCGTATCCTGAAGATTATTAGGATTAGATGACCATGCTTTAATTGTATGCTTACCCGGAACAAAAGATATAGTTGCAACGGTTACAATTTCAGTTGCATTAAATGCTAAAGGTGTAGTAGCTGTCCATGCAAAAGTATTTACTGTTCCATTATCAATCTGATAATTAACATTAGCTGTTGTTAATGCTGTATAACCATAGTTTTTAATCTGTACATTAATTGGCTGAGAAACTGCAGCAGGAACCGATTGAAAAGGAGAAGTGATATTTGTAGTCCCCAAATCAATAGGAGGTGGTGGTGCAACAGTAACTGTAACAGGAACTCTCGGACTTGCACAACCAGCTAATTCAATTTTTATTTTCACATTTGGACGCGAAGAATTTAATGATAAATTGCCTGTTGGAGCACTATTATCCTGACGGGTTGATTGATGAGTACCTGATAAAGTAGTAGATGTATAGTTGAATTTTGGATAAGAACCAGTACCTCCACCACCATAATTTCCTTCGCATAAAATCATCAGATTTCCTGTAGTAAAATTATAAGGATTATTTAAGATGAGATTCTTCCATCCAGCTTGATCAAATACCACAGAAGCATCATATACCAAAACAGCAGCAGAAGTTAATGAAGCCCAATTTTCGGAACTCATTGTTTCTGAGGAAGCCATTTTTAAATATATTTTCAAAGGTACTGGAGTTGTTGCTGTATTTGCAACCTGAAACTGAAGTTGATTTATTAATCCATGACCACCTATTTCGGAAGCTTTATAAACAGATGCACTTCTGCTATAACCATAATAAATATCAAAAGGATAACTTTGAGAAGACGTTCCTGAACCAATTTGAACATCAACAGGATTACTTGCTTTAGCTTCTACATAGTATGTAGCTGAACTAAATAAAGGAACTGTTGTATAATTTAATCCATTATACAAAAAATTACCACCTGTTAATGCATCATACCAATACAATGAATCATTTGAAGATGCAGTTAAAGTAACCGTTGAACTATAACCACAATTATAATTAGTTACGATAGGAGATACAGGAGTATAAGATGACAATGTAGCTAATTGATTGCTATCATTTGCATTTGCAAAGTCTCCAACTAAATTAACCCATGCTTTTAGTTGGAATGTAGAATCAATATGGGTAGTAGCTACTGAAAGATTAGCTTTGGTATTAAAAGTATAATGAATGGTATCACCAGAAGCTATGGTTCGGTTTACATTTTCGGGAGTTATTATATCAACTAAAGTATTATTAGAACCAATAAAACCATAAGTAGCAGTTAGATTAGCTGCTGAAATTGAAGTAGTACCTATATTTTTAATAATTACTTTTACATTTTCAGTACTGGTTAAACCACAAATATTATTGGTACTTATTGAAATTAAAGTTGCATCGCTTGCTGGTGCAATAAACTCATCAGCACCAATACATGGAGAACCAGCACGCAAATCACCATCAATATCAGTTGTAATTTCAGCAATTGGCTGTCCTACTCCGCTTAATAAACCATTAAATGTATGTAAATTATTTAAACTTATAAAAAATGGATTAACAGAAAAAGAATTTGTATCCTTCTGATTTGCTGTTTTTAATAATTGCAAGTTAGCATAAGCTGTGTTGTTCCATAATGCAAAAACAGATCCTGTTGCATAGTAATTATTGTAATTGCATTTCCCAGTGTTGTTAACTTCCACATGTAAAGGATAACGGTTACTCTGTAGATTATTGTTTAATATATCAATATTCGCAGAACCATTTGCAATGTTTAATGCTCTGGTATCGCTTAAATTATTACCATTTGTTACAACAGAATTAAAGTATATTTTTTGATAGTCAGTTGTTAATGTACGAATTCCATATGTATAACTACTACCATTAGTAATACTTACCATATTGTTGGCAATCAATCCTCTGGTTGAATCAGTAGCATGACAATTATCAAATAAAATACCGTAAGTATTGGTGGCTCCATTTAAACTGATATTATTTCTTATAACTCTAACTGTATCATAAGCATAATGCATATATACACCATATTTATTAGTTGTTGAAACATCAGAAATAATTTTATTACCTTCTATAACCATCTTATTTACATATTCGCCAAAAACACCATATAAATTGAAGTTATTGATAATATTATTTTTAATGGTAATATTACTTAATAAAGATGTAGTAGATGCTCCTTTGCACATTACAGCAATTGAACCTGAATTGAATTGATTGCCAATAATTAAATTATTAACAGATGCAACATCTTCAATTCTCAATAATGCTAAATCGTTGGTAGTTCCAGCATTTCCTGTAAATAAATTACTTAAAAAATGATTATTTGTAGCTCCATTTGTCAAAACAACTGCATTTGAATAAGTTGTATTAGCAGGTGCAAAATTGATATTTTTAAAAATAATATTATCAGCACCATTTAATTTTACAATCCAGTTATCTGAAGCTCCAGCAGCATTGTAATTCATTATTACAGAAGTACTGTCATTAGTTGCGGCTTTAAATGTTATCGTATTTACAGCTGATGCTCCAAATATCTCAGGAATAGCAAGTTGGTTACTATAAATTCCTGCATTTATAGTAAAGACTACAGCTCCGTTTATACCACATTGGGTAAGACCAACCAATGCTTCAGCAAATGTTGCAAAATCGGCAGTAGCTCCACCCAACGTGTAATTGCCACTCAAGGGTGATGCACATGCATAAAATGAAATATAAGATGTATCGTTTATATTATTCTGATCAATGCTGTCATTCGGCAATTCTGACCATACTTTTAAATTATGAGCGCCGAGTGATAAATTTAAAGTGCCTGCAACAAAAGTTGTTGAAACAGAATCTTTATCTAAACTACCAATCCAATTGTAAACAACCGGAATACTTCCGTCTACTGAATATTTTACCACCACTTTAGCTAAAACAGAACTTCCATAGTTTTTAATTTTAGCTTCTACATTAAATGCAGCATTTGCAGTAACTCCACCAACAGGATTAACAATTTGAGCAATTCCAGCATCCCTGGTTAAACTGGATAATGCAGTAATTTCAAATTTTGTGTTTGGAATATAATTACTTGCAGAATTAGCAGATGGAGGAGTTGCAGGATCTGGATTAGTATTATCATCATAATAATATAAACTTACATTTCCTCCTGTAGGATATTGCGTGCAATAAAAATCATCGTTATAAGAATGATATCCTGAAGTAAATTCATGAGCACCAACAACAAGACTTCCAAGACCATTATAATTAAATGGAGTAGTCAGCGTTAATTCAACCCAGCCACCTCCGGCAGGAATAGTCAATGTACCATCATAAACCAAAGTCAGATTTGAAATTGGTTCCCAATCTGTAGTTGAAGCAAAACTGGTTTTAGTACTATTTCCCATATATAATTTAAAATTATCAGGACCATAACCAGCTGTACTAACAGCATAATATGAAATTTTATTAATCATTCCACCGCTTTGGATAAGAGATGAATTATATAAAGATTGGGTATAAGAATAGCCATAGTTTGGCTCTATCGGTAAATAATTATTAACACTTGTCCCTGTTCCTATTGTGACTAAACCTCCACTTGCAAATTTGCAGAAAAATGATTTATATCCAGTTGAAGGCAATGTAGCAATATTATGTGCGGATGAAGAATCCATTGAAATAATATAATAGCTTATTTTTTTACCCCAACCCCCAAAAGGGATACTTGCTGTAAATAAACTATCTACAGTGGTTGATCGGGTCATAAGCAAATTATTAAAGGAAGAATTTCCATATTTATAGTACAAATTCACAGTTTCAACACCAGAAGCATCTTTAGAATATACCGAAATATCATAAGGCCCTGCAGTATAAACTGTATCAGAAGGTGAAGATGCCAAAACCAATGTTGGTGGATTTAATTCCGAAGGACTTACAGATACTTTTATATCATCTAAAAGCCAACCGTATCTGCCTGAACCAGCTGGGTTTCCGCTTCCGTAATATTTAAATCTGATTTTCACATCGGCTTGATTTGCTGCAACTGTTGAAATATCAAATTTTTCGTTTTTCCACCAGGAGTTTGTTGGAGTAGTAAGAGTGTCACCTGATTTCCAGTCGACACTGTAAGAACTTTCACTAAATTTATTTAATGATAATGTACCACTACCCATATAATGAGCAGTAGATAATGTGGTCCATGAAGTTCCATTATTTATAGAAACTTCAATCTGACCTCCATCTGCAAAAAATAATTTACAGATCTGAGAAAACTCAAGAATAACAAAATTATTCCCCAAAGTTGAAAATGAATTTGTTGTCAGATAAATTGTTTTCCCTACCTGAACCTTGTTTGAATCGGATCTGACACCCGATTTAGCAAGTTGAGTTGATAACGACCAAGGCTGAAAGTTTGAAGTGGCAAATCCTGCTGAATCGGCAGTATTTAAAACACTATCTCCGCCTGACGGAAACTCAAAGTTTTCATGAAAAACAATCGTTTGTGCAGCAAGTACTTGTGATATAAATACTGCAAATAAAAAAAGCAATAACTTTTTCATTTTGTTTTTAAGTGTTGATTAATAATAGATTATTTAAATTTGTTTATTTAAAGTGTGTAAAATATTTTACGCGTGCAAATTTGTTTAATCAAAAATTAAAATAAAACGATTATTTTTCATAAAATATTTAGATTTTTACAAACAACAACTATTCAGGATATTAAGCAGTAATAAAAATTGTTATTTTGATTTATGAAATTATATGCAATTTAACATGAATATTGTTGTTTATTCCAGATTTTATTTTCATTAAGATATAAATAAACAAAATATCGGATTACTAATATTTTCAATGCATTTAACCATAGTGTTATCAAATGACATTTTGCAAAATTAAACAAACGTTAATTTTCTTGAACTCTTTTTATAAAAAACAGAAAACACGATAAAAAGACCTGATTTTTATAAAAATCAGGTCTTTTTATCGTGTTTTTACTAAAATCAGCTTAAAATTTTAAGTGATATTTCTTTGTATTAAATTAATTAACTGCTACTTAAATATTTAGTTTTTTATCTGTATAAACAACGGTAAGTTGTATCTTCAGTCATTTTCAATTTAAATTTGCTATCCTTAGGAACAATAAAAGTTTCAAATTCCTTATATTCTTTCCAATCGGTTTCGCCAGCCAGTTGTATAATCATTTTACCTGAAGTAACTGTCATGAATTCAGTGCTTGAAGTGCCAAATTCATATTCTCCAGCGGCCATTACGCCAATGGTTGCAGGACCCTCTGAAGTTTCGTAAGCGATGGATTTTACTTTTCCATCAAAATATTCATTTGTTTTAAACATATTATATTAATTTTAATTTTTTTCAAAATTAGGATTTTAATGCCAATTTATATGTTTTTTTTTAATA
>CAIZXK010000132.1 GCA_903936865.1 uncultured Bacteroidales bacterium
CGAAAGCGGAGATATCGATTTTCTTTTTATATATCGTTCGGTTGCCATACAACACGGATTAAAATACATTGCTTTGCCGGCTCAGATAAATTTGGGAAACAAAGAATTTGCCAATAATTACGCCAAAGCTACTGTAGTTGTAAAAGGTAAAAAACCAGGTGAAACCATAACACAAACCGGAGAAACCATGGTTTATGGATTTACAGTTCCCAAGAATGCACCCAATAAAATTGTTGCTGAAGTTTTTGCAAAATATTTACTTGAAAACGGATTGGCAATTATGGAGAAAAATGGTCAGCCTAAAATAGAAAAACCTGAAATTAATAATTATAATTCGTTGCCCGAATCCTTAAAACCTTTTGCCAAAAGTAAAGAATGATGAAACATGCCTATAAGCTAATTTTATTACTACTAAGTGCGTTGGTATTATTATTTATCATTGCACCATTACTGGGAATGTTTCTGGCAACATCGGCACCCGAATTGTTTGCAACTGCAAGAGATTCTGAAGTAATGAAAAGCATCCGGCTCACTCTTTTTACTTCGTTGGGAGCCACAATTTTTATGGCTATAGGAGCCATCCCGCTGGCTTATGTATTGGCTCGTAAAAATTTTTTTTTTAAGAAACTGATATCAGGAATAATTGATTTACCAATAGTTATCCCCCACTCTGCTGCCGGAATTGCCATATTGGGATTCCTTTCGAGAAATTCTGTATTAGGAAAAGCAGCATCTTCGGTTGGTATCGACTTTGTTGGAAATCCATTGGGTATAGCTGCTGCAATGGCATTTGTGAGCATTCCTTTTTTGATAAATGCTGCCCGCGATGGCTTTGAAAATGTACCGGTACGACTCGAAAAAGCAGCACTCAGTTTAGGTGCTTCACCCGTAAAAGTTTTCTTTACCATTTCATTACCAATGGCAAAACGAAGTGTAATTTCTGGTTTGGTTATGATGTTTGCACGAGGATTAAGCGAATTTGGAGCAGTTGTTATTATCGCTTATCATCCCATGATAACTCCAATATTAATCTTCGAAAGATTCAGCTCTTACGGCTTGCAGTATGCGCGTCCGGTTGCTGTGGTTTTTATACTAATCACATTATTTGTATTTATTGCCATGCGATGGATATCGGGAGGGAAAAAACATGCTTGAGTTAACAGATATTTCAAAAAAATTAGGAAATTTTCAAATCAACAACATCAGTTTTACAGTTGAAAAGGGAGAATATTTTGTTTTGTTAGGAGAATCAGGAGCTGGTAAATCAGTGCTACTTGAAATAATAGCAGGTCTCGAAAAAGCTGACCATGGAACAATATGCTTACATGGTGAAAATCTTAAAAACAAAACAATAAATGAAAGAAATATAGGAATCGTATATCAGGATTTTGCCTTATTCCCACACCTAAGCGTTTATCAGAATATTGCTTATCCATTAAAAAACAGGAAATTCAGCAAAGATAAAATTCGCAATAAAATAGAAGAAATTGCCAGGGAATTTGAAATTACAGATTTACTCAACCGAAAACCCGACACATTATCAGGAGGAGAAAAACAACGGGTAGCATTGGCAAGATGTCTGGCAATGCAACCTCAATTATTGCTCCTCGATGAACCGCTAGCATCTGTGGACGTCAGACTTAAAGATAGTTTGAATGCATTATTAAGACGGATTAACCGAAAAGGATTTACAATAATACATGTAACCCACGATTTTGACGAAGCTTTATCTCTGGCTACCCATATTGCTATAATTGACAAAGGAAATCTGATTTCAACAGGCAAACCCGATGAAATTTTCAATAACCCAACTCATCCTTTTGTAGCAAGATTTGCAGGAATAAGAAACTTCTTCAATGCTTCTCTGGTATTCGAAAATGATTCTAATATCGGAATAATTAACTTGATTTCAGGAAGTAAAATAAGACTGGCAACAGATGCAACAAGTGGAAATGGTTACTATATTCTGCCATCGGAAGAAATCATAATAACGCTCGAAAAACCAGTTTCAAGTGCAAGTAATATAATGCAAGGCAGGATTAAAGATATAATACCAACATTCAAAGGAATGGATGTAATTGTTGAATGCGGAGAAATATTTCATGTAAGCATCACCAAAACTTCAAAGGAGAAACTAAGGCTCGAACTAGGGAAAAACATCTGGATAAGCTGGAAAGCAATGAATGGAAAATTTGTAAATAATGAATAAATCAAATGGAACAAAATAAATACAATTGCTAAGACGTTAGCTAGCAAAAACAAATGTTACGAAAGAAAAAAACAGTATTATTCTTTTCAGCTTTATTACTATCAATTCTTTTTTTATTGAATTATATCCTGCCCAGAATGATAATTCAAGTAAATAATGGCATTTATTCAATTGCAAGGCCTATTGACAGGAGGAAAATACAAACACCAGCTGAATATGGATTAAAATCAGAAAAGATTACATTTTACACAACAGATAATTTTAAACTTTCAGCACTGCTTATCAGAACAGATACTTCAAACCAAAAAGGAACAGTTATACTTCTTCATGGGATAAGATCTTACAAAGAACATTTTTTACCTTTAAGCAAAATGCTTTCCGACAAAGGATATAACTCAATAATCGTTGATTTAAGGGCACATGGTGAAAGTGAAGGCAACTATTGCACTTTTGGATACTATGAAAAACACGATATAAGCAAATTAATTGATACAATTTCAGAATTTGATAATCTGAGCAATAATTATGGAATTTGGGGACAATCGTTAGGTGGAGCTATTGCAATACAATGTCTTGAAAAAGATAAAAGAATCAATTTCGGTATTATTGAAAGTACTTTTTCCGATTTCAGAACCATTGTTCATGATTATTTTAAACAAAGAATAGGTTTTGATATCCCTTTTATTAGCGATTATTTAATATGGAGGGCAGAAAACATAGCCAATTTCAAATCTGCAGATATAAAACCTGGTAAATCGGCATTTAATATTTCACAAACAATTATTATAGCTCATGGATTAAAAGACGATCGAATAAAAATAGCTTATAGTCGCGAAATTTATAAAAATATAGCAAGCAAAAACAAGACATTCTTTGAATGCCCTGATGCAAATCATTTAAATCTTTGGTCAGTTTGTAATGATGATTATTTCAGTAAAGTATTTGACTTTATAAAATAATGACTTTTAAACTTAAAATTATTGTCTGATTACACTTAACTTCTTTACTGCTTTAAAATCATCTGTTGAAATCTTCAATATATACATTCCAGAAGGTAAATTATGCTCTATTTCATATAAATTTTCATTTATAAATACCCTATTAAGTAAAATATCACCATTTAAATTCAAAATTTCAAGTGATATTGGTTCATTGTACTTTTTATAATTGATAAATAATCGATTATTGGATGGATTTGGATATATCAGCATTTCATAATTCAATTTCTCATCAATATTTGTACAATTAACCACGAAAATGGTATCATCCAACGTTTTGCTACATCCTGTAGTTGTGTTGGTAAATGAATATGAAATCAGATAAGATCCTATTCCAACAGAATTAGGATTAAAAATTCCATTGTTAACGCCAATGCCAGAAAAAACACCACTATTAGGAATTCCTCCACTCAACGGAACATAAGATGCACTTGAACAAACGGTATCAATAAGTGCAGGTAATGTAAAATATAAACTTGGCAAAGGATTAACTATCAAAGTAACTATGTTTGAAGTTGGATTGTTGGGCGTTGCACATAAAGCATTTGAAGTCATCTGGCACTTTATCTGATCATTATTTATTGGAATAAAGCTCAATACGGAATCAGTAATTCCAATATTCGACCAACCCTTTTTCCATTGAAAAACAGGATTACTACCCTCTCCTGAAAAATGAGCTCTAAACTTCACTGTATCTGCAGGTGCACATTGAGGATTATTTCCACTGTACATTTCAACAGCTATAGTAGGTATTATTAATGGATTAACTACAATTGTATCATAATTCGAAAACTTTACAGGACAAACTCCACTTTTTACTTTTGCTCTGTAATATTGAGTTGCATTTAAAACTGGTGTTGTATATGGAGATGAATTAAAACTGCTTCCAGCAACAACATCACTCCAATTAATCGCATCTGTAGATTCCTGCCATTGCAACTGACCTGTAAATGAATATAAATAACATTTGGTTGTTAATCCTGAACAGATTGGTGAAATTACATTAGCATTACCTGCCTGTGTCATTGTATTAACGGCAATTGTATCCGCCAAAGAATATGCAACCGGACAAATTCCATTCTTTACAGTAGCCCGATATAAATTACCTGAAGTTAATGCAGGTGTTTTTAAAACAGAACTGTTAATTCCAGAATAAGTATTACCTAAATTGGTCCAGGAATTACCCCAATTATAAGACATTTGCCATTGAATATTTCCTCTATAACCACTTAAAATAATTTCAGTAGTATCGCCAGCACATATAGGAGATAAAGCTAATGCTATTCCACCTTGCGATATGGAATCAATTAATAGTTGAAATAATTGTGATGTATCTGATGGACAAACACCATTAGTTGCAACAACCCTGAAATAAGTATTTTCATTTATTGAATTTGTTAATAAAGAATCATTAACAAAAATACCATTATAATTGTTCCATGATAGATTATTGGATGAAGTTTGCCAATTAATTGATCCAACGTATCCTATTAATTTTATTTTTGTTGTATTTCCCTGACAAATTATATTATTCCCACTAATTGATCCAGCATTTGAAGGATTAAAAACAACTATAGTATCAATATTTGAGTAAACGGCTGGACAAATTGAATTTGAAACCAACACTCTAACAAAAGATGTATTTTGTAATGAATTTGTGTGTATTTGCGATTGTTGTTTTTGTGATAACTCAGTCCATATTGAAGTTGATATGGGTTTTATCTGCCATAAAATACTATCTGTATATCCATTTAAGCTTAAAATAGCCGAATCTCCTTTACAAATCTGAGATTCTGCCGTTAAAGTTCCAGATAGAGGATAATTGGTAATAACAACAGAATCTGAATTAGTAAAAATGCCAGGACAATTATTACTGCTGATTCTTGATCTGAAATATGTTTTTGAATTGATTACCGGACTATTAAAAACTGAATCATTTTTTAATGAAAATCCAATTGTTTGCCAGTTTGAAATTCCATTATCAGATTTTTGCCATTCAATATTTGAATTATGACCTGTAACAGATAATAGAGCAGACATTCCTATACAAACAGTGGAATCTGCATTAAATTTACCGGATACAACCTGAGGATTAACAATTAATAAGAATGGTAATGAATATTTATCCTCACAAAAAGCTTGAGAAGATTTTGTACGAAAAGTTTTATCAGATATTAAATTTCCGGTAAAATAAGAAGTATCATTTGCATTCTGAATATTAATCCATTGTTGATTTTCAAACACCTGCCATTGAATATTCCCTATTGAATTAGACGTATTTAATATTGCATTTGACTGGTAACAAACAGGCTGAATACTATCTATAATTCCAGCCGAAATTGCTGGTAAAACAGTTAATATGAGACTATCTTCAGATTTACAACCGTTAATATCTGTAACTTCTACACTATAAACTCCAGCATTAACAGCTGAAAATATTTCATCTTGAATAACATTATGATTCCATAAATAATGTATTCCTCCGGTTGCAGATAATTTAGCTGAATCTCCGTAACATTTGGTTAAATCAGTTCCTGCAAAAGCATTTGGTAAATTATGAACAATTAATGTAAAAAATCTTAAAACAGTATCACCGGTAAAATTAATACATTGAGCAGTATATATTGTATTTTGGTAAGGCTTAACTGTTTGAGAATAATAACTTGCGATATTTATTGTAGAATCAATTGGTTGAGATAACCAATTCACTTTCGTAAAATTTTCAGGTAAATAAAAGTAAAATGTATCATTTTTACAAATCTCAGGATTTACAGATTCAAAAACAAAATAACTGCTATCTTTTAAACCATCAGGATTAGAAACTATTACTTTTAATGAATCTTTCCCAATCCAAAAAGAATAGGGTTTATTGACAGTTAATATATTTGTAGAATCTAAATAAAAAATCAAGGTTGAATTCGAAGTAAAATACTGAATATTGATATTTTGCATCGAATAAAATGATTCAGTAATCAATTGATTGAGATGAACTGGAGTGAAATTTTCGGTTGCGTTTATCTTCTGATAATTTGTTTTCTGTATCTTGATTTCTGAAATTTTCCTTAGTTCAAATCCACTTATTTTCACTATACCAGAGCTATAATTTGAAACACTAAAGTTGAATGTTGCTTTACTAACAATAACAGGAATATCAAAATTAAAACTATATTTGGTCCAATTCAATTGATTGGCTGGAACTTTCTTATTTATAATTATCGAATACTCAGGAAAAGTAATTTTTACTAAAACAGAATCACCCAATGCCCCTTTCGTATAAATTGAAAAAATATTATTTCCTTTTTCCAATCCAGCCAGATTTTGAACTTCACAAATAGTTCCAGTTGATGATTTTGAGAAAGAAACATTGCCAGATAATGCTAAACCTTCAGAATTATTTAAATTATTAGCATTTACATAACCATCAGGTATTCCATTAGCGTCCAAATCGATATTAGGTTGTGGAAAAATATTTACATAAGGATTGGAGATGCTGTCAAAAAGGATAGAGGTCCAGTCATGATAAGTTTTAACATCGATATTATTGATTTGCAGCCAATTCAATAAAGTATCCATTCTTTCTATATAACCTGTCCATCCACCGGTTAAATTTACAAAATGGCTTTGCCCAAAAATAACATAATGTTTTGCAAAGCCATCAGCAATTTTCGCTTTTATTGCTGGCATTGTCCAGTTTTCTTCAATAAAATCGCCCCACATTACACCAAATCTTTTTTCATTAAATGGATCATATTCATTAAAACATTTTATAGACCCTTGTTGATAGGAAGCTGCAGCTGTATAATTATACATATCACCCCATACTTCTTTAACATCATTTTTTGAAAACATTGGAAATGAACCACCGGGATGTATCCACGTTTTAGGTATTGGCAAATTTAACTGATTGCAGAGATTAACTGTTCTTTCAGCAATTATTTTTCTTGAGCCAACGGGCATTTTCATCGCATATTGAGAAACTTTATTAAACACAAGGTTAGCTGAATCAGGTAAAATAACATTTTCGTTCCAGAATGATTTCAATTTAATTGTATCAGGGTCAGTAGCATTTTTGTTTTGTAAATCATAAAAAGTATAAACTCCATTAAAAGTGGGAATGTAAATGGCAAAATAAATAGGATTTCCATTCATATTTCCAAATTCACCATTACTATGACTGATTACAGTATTTCCATTTGTTATATTAATTAATCCATTTCCAGAAGAGTAATTTATTGTATCATTGTATTTCAAACATATTTTTTTACCGTTAATATGATGTACGAAAGGATTTCCTGAATAAAAATTTGTATCGGAAAAATTCTGTACAATAATATGAGTTGTTGTATGCGAAGGTGAATGATCCATGAATTCGTGACCTTGTGACGAAAAATTTCTTAACAAACTTATGTATGCTGTATCCCAAAGATTTCCATCCAAACATTGTCCCATTGAAAATTTTACACCATATTTATTAAAAACTGATGAATAATCATACCAATTTTGTTTTTGCTGAGTATCATCTACCCTAAAGCAAACTCCACCTTTTTTATATAGAGAATTCTGTGAATAGATTATAAAAGAAAGATTTATTAATATAAATACTAATAATATTTTTTTGAATTGAGTTTCTGATTTCATAATTTGAATTTTTATTTTTCTTTATTTATTTAGAGAATAATTTATTCAAATTTACAATTATTTTATAGCTGTAAACTTAATTCAAAATATAGTTATTAACACTTTTTTATATTCTATATTTTATCACTAGTGTCCGACAAAAATAAAAAGTGAGGGGTGAATAAATAATCCACCCCAAAGTCGTAATTTTACTGTTCCACTAATAAAATGCGACATGGACAAAAATACGAAAATTTCTTTTGTCGGAAGATC
>CAIZXK010000133.1 GCA_903936865.1 uncultured Bacteroidales bacterium
TTATTGGAGTTTTTGTTTTGGTACTTATCGGATTGTTTTTATTAATAGCAATCTTCCTTTCTGATAATGTGCATATAAGAGAAACTGTAGAAATAGAAGCACCAGTTAATGTTGTTTTTGCAAATGTTAATAATTTCAATAATTGGCAGAAATGGTCTCCATTTCAGGAAAAGGATCCTGAAATGTTAATCACTTACGAAGGTCCTGCTGAAGGAGTTGGAGCAACCATGAAATGGATTAGTTCTGAAGGAGATGGATATTTAAAACACACGGAGGTTGTACCAAATATCAGCATCAGATCTGATTTGAATTTTGAAGATATGAGAATGTCTCAGTTATTATTTGAATTTGAAAATTCGATGCAACGAACAATTGTTGCATGGAGCATTGATATTAAAGATCTTTCATATCCTATGGGCCGATGGATGGGATTGTTTATGAAGGGAAGAATGGAAGATGATTTTAAACAAGGCTTAAGTAATTTGAAATCAATATGCGAAACAGGAATGCTGGTAGATGTTATAAAATGGCGTACTTCTGAAGTTGTAGAAAAGAATGTGGAACCAATTTTAGCTTTGTCAATTAAAGATTCTTGTACTGTTGAGGGATTTTCTGATAAATTTAAAGAAATATTTTCTTCCATTACCGAACATATGCAAAAGATGAAGGTAAAACGAAACGGTTTTCCGTTTTGTGTTTATTATACCTGGAATCCCGAAGGAGTTACCGTATTTGAAGCCGGAATTCCCATCAGCAGAAAGGTAGATGGTAAAGACAGGATTGTTTTGAGTGAATTATCAGGGGGAAAAGCTCTGATGGTTTCTCAGTTCGGACCTTATGAATCTACGGGTGATGCTCATAATGCAATAGATAAATACATGAAGGACAACAATAAAGTATGCAATGGTGCTCCATGGGAAGTCTATATTACCGAGCCAGGTAATGAACCCGATACAGCCAAATGGGAAACACAGATTTATTATCCGATTGAGTAGTTAAATTATGAAGTTGTTCTCTTTATAAATTCAAGAAACAATATTTTAAACAACTATAAAAATCCGTTATAAGGAACTTTTAATTTAAAAACTCTTAAATCTAATGATGTAAAGTGTTTTGGGCAAAGTTTGTAATAGATTAATTTAAAATAACAAATAAATCATGATTTTTTTATCATTTTTTTTGTCAATTTTAAGTATTATGTGTAAACCGCTTAAATATAATGAAAATCCGTATAATGTACTCCAATTTAACAGGCTTTGCAAGGGTTTTGTTTATTCCGGTGAAATTGCAGAAATTCTTAAAATAGATTCAGAAACTCTATTAAAAAATTAATGGCTGATAATGAAAAACTTACAAAATTTACAAATTATACTTCCTTACTCCAAGCAAGTTTACAAAAGCTTTCGAAAGTAAAGTTAATTTTAAGTGTTATAAAAAAAATTATTTAATTTTTACAGATATATTTTTAGTTCCCATTTCTCTTTTTAAAATGTTTGGAATCACCCCATTCGCCATAACCAATCTCAGCTCCTGAAATATGAATACGGGCTTCTAGGCAATTTTTACATTCACTGGCTTCTTCATCAATACATGGTTTATCTTCATACAAAAGATAGCTTTCACGATATTTTACTGGTGTTAGGTTTGGCATTATTATATTGCTTCCAACTTTAATGGCTTTTTCCCTGCCCAATTTATCTAAAGTTTGCATGGCAGTGGTAGCAGCAATATTTATATCTTTCATCATAATTCGCAATAAGGCTACCATTTTTAACGATAGGTCAAATCTTTCCTGTTTAGACATCAATTGATCCCGATATTTGTATAAAGGAGTGTCTTCATGTTCAATATATGGCCCCATACCAGCCATATCAATATCAAATTCTTTGAAAAACAATAAGTCATCAGCCAGATCTTCAACTGTTTGAAAAGGCAAACCAATCATAACACCAGTACCAACCTGATAGCCACATTTTCTCAACAAATGCAATGCATTTAAACGGGTTTCAAAATCATGGGTTTTGTTGTTGGGGTGTAATTTGCGATACAATTCAGGATTACTGGCTTCTATACGAAGAAGATACCTTCTTGCACCAGCAGCATTCCACTTCATATATGTTTCTTCTGTTTGTTCACCAAGCGAAAGTGTAATTCCCATTTCATTGTTAGTCAATGCATTTATTTTATGCAACAACGTTGTAATAGAATCTACAAATCGTTTATTACTTCGTTCACCAGCCTGAATAACCAGTGATGCATATTTGTTTTCATAAGCATATTTTACTGCTTCAAGCACTTCATCTTCACTTACATAATAGCGGTTAAGCTTTTTATTACCACCTCTTATTCCACAATAATAGCAATTCTTGGCACAGATATTTGAAAATTCAATTAATCCACGGAAATACACCTTGTTCCCAACATATTTTTCTTTCACTTCTGCTGCTTTCGCAAAAATCAATTTACGTCCGGCTTCATCTGCATTCAATAATTCTACAAGCTCAGACTTTGTAAAATCTTCTTTTTTAAGTATTTCCTGAATTTTATTTATACTCATGAAAAATATTTTTTAAAAATCATTTATGACCAAAATTAGTATTAATCTTCATCTAACATTTTAAATCTGAAATTTACATCATTTTTTCTTTTTGCTAAATTTACAATTACGGTACTTTTTTCTTCATTTGTCATTTTTTGCCAGTTAATAATTTCAAATGCCGAACGATAGCAACCTATACAAAATCGATTTTTATCATATTTGCATATCAGTTTGCAGGGAGAAATTATATGTTCCATTTCCTTTATGATTATTTTTATTTGTTTGATTATTTGAGAAAATTAAATAGCCATAACAAATCCAGGCGTTTGTTTGATTCTTTCATAAAGTTTATGCATTAATATTTCAGATTCAATATTAATAATTATGGTATAGCTTAAGTAGTTTTTATTTTTACTTTCTGTAACCCTAATTTCATTATATTCTAAACCAGCTTCTTCTATTGCCATTCCTATATGGGTTCTATTCACCAGATCGGGAAAAGTATTATTGGTTATAACCTTAAGGTTTATTATTATTGGAAAATTTATCTTGTTTCCACAAAATATGTCTTCTTTGATTTTCATTTTTTTTATTTATAAATTTAATAAAGTTTGTAATGTTTTAAATTAATTAGTAAGAAGGTTGGTTAATTATTTAAATTCTTATAAATAGTCAGTTGCAGTTTGTTCTTTTTTCATAAATGGAGCAATGGCTCTATCATAAATTCCATGAACATACGATATGGCCATACCATAATTAGTAACAGGAATTCCGGCATCTACAGCTGGTTTTAACCTGTTTATAACTTGTTTTCTAGTTAATACGCAACCACCACATTGAATAACTATCGCATACTCATGAATATCACGTGGTAATTTACTCAATCCTGTTACTACCTCATATTCAAGATTTTTACCCGAAAAGTTAGTTAACCAGCGTGGTATTTTCATTCGTCCAATATCATCACAGGAAACATGATGTGTACAGGATTCGAGTATTAAAACCCTGTCGCCGTCTTTTAGTTTTGACAAATGTGGAGTACCTTTTACATAATGCTCAAAATCACCTTTGTGGCGAGCCAAAATAATACTGAAGCTGGTTAATGGAATATTTTTTGGTATCGAAGCATCGGCTTTCAAAAAAACCTGACTATCGGTAACAACCAGTTTGGGTTTGGGTTCCATTCGACGGATGAAGGCATCTACTTCCCTTTCTTTACAAACTACCGCAATACCATCATTATCTAATATATCTCTGATAACCTGTACCTGTGGCAATATAAGTCTGCCTTCGGGAGCTTCAATGTCAATAGGAGTTATAAGTAAAACTGTATCACCATACCCAATTAGATCGCCTATCAATGATTGAGATCGATAAGCAGATTCGGGCATCAGCTTTAAAATGTTTTGAATAATTTCTTCTTTATTAATTGGATTTAAAACACTGAAATCAATAACGATAGCATTATATTCTTTTTTTAGTTTAGTTTTTAAATTATTGGTTATATTAGAAATATCCGATTTATTATGAATTATAAAATAAGGAACTGCAAGGTCAGAGAAAGAAGAAATAAGTTTGATTTCCTCTTCTCCAAAATTATTGTTGGAAATGACAAGTATTGCTAAATCAACAGTTTTTAGAACTTCTTTGGTTTTTGCAATACGTTTTTCGCCCAATTCGCCTACATCATCAATTCCTGCTGTATCTATCAATATTACTGGACCTAAACCTGTTATTTCCATTGATTTCTTTACAGGATCTGTAGTAGTTCCTGCAAAATCAGAAACAATGGCAATTTCCTGTCCAGCCAAAGCATTTACTAACGAGCTTTTGCCGTTATTTCTGCGTCCGAATATTCCTATATGTGGTTTAGCGTCTTTTCCTTTACTCATTTTTGAGTTATTTGTTAAAAGGTTATTGAGTAATTATTTATAAAAATTATAACTCCATAACATCATTAATTGAAAATCCTGTTTTTAATAAATTCTCAGGTTTTAATATCTGTATAAGCTTTTCATTTTCGATTGCTTTCAGTTTTTGATTGGCTCTAAAAATGTCAATATTATCCGATTTCATTAGTTTAGCCAGCTCTGCTGCTTTATGATAGCCTATGTATGCGGAAAGTGCTGTAGTAATTGCCGGACTTTTAAATAAACGCTGTTCAGCCAATTGAGTGTTAATTTCAAAACCATTGAAAATATTTTCAGATATGGTTTTATTGCAGGCAATCAGTAAATGCAAACTATCCAGCATTGCATGACCGATAACCGGATAATAGGCATTTAAATCCAGACAACTGCGAGCAGATAATGAACTTGTCAACATATCATTGGCATAGATTTTTTGAGCTGCACTTATCACAAATTCAACAATTACCGGATTAACTTTACCAGGCATTATCGAGCTGCCAATTTGTTTCTGTGGTAATGTAAATTCTTTATTTCCTGCAATATCTGAAGCCAATAAACGTAAATCGGATGTCATTTTTTCAAGATTTACAGCATGAGATTTTATAATGGCATGCACTTCTACTAAGCTATCCAGATTGTTGGTGGCATCGGGCAAGTTTTCGCTTCTTGTTACAGGCAGATTTGTAATTTTTTGCAATTGACCAACCACTTCCATAATAAAGAAACGTGGAACGGCAATACCTGTTCCTACCGCGCTACCACCCAGGTTTACAACTTTTATCCGTTCAAAACATTTGGATACCCTCCACCAGTCCCGCGATAATGCTTCGCTATACGTGCTGAAAAGTTTGCCATAAGAAGAAGGTACAGCTTCCTGCATTTGAGTATAAGCAATCCGAAGGTTGTTGCGATATTTGGTTTCTGTTTCCTCTACTTTTCCCCTTAAATTATTGATTTCTTTTTCTAATTCGCCAAGTAATTGCATTATAGCAATTTTAAGTGAAGTTGGAATTACATCATTGGTACTTTGATAAATATTGGCATGTTCTATCGGATCGATAACGGAATAATCACCAGCTTGTTTGCCCAGTTTAAGTAAAGCTACATTGCTGATAATTTCATTTACATTCATATTAATGCTCGTTCCGGCTCCACCCTGAATGGCTGGTACAATAAAATTATTAAAGTATTTCCCTGTAGAAACTTCAATAGCCGCATTTGTTAAAGCTTCAATTATTTCATCTGAAATAAGAGAAAATGGAAGTTCATCTGGTTTGTATTTGATAAGCAAGGCTTGTTTAAAACTCTTATAAGTTAGATAACAAGCCCATTTTGTTTGTGCTACCGATTGATACCAATCTTTATAAAAAGGAGTATGGTCAGGAAAATTTTCCTGAGCTCTAATGGATTGTATTCCATAAAGAGCATCTGCTGGAATTTCTTTTGTGCCAATAAAATCTTTTTCGGTACGCATTTGAAGTTGCATTAATATGGAATACAAAATTAAGGTTTTGTTTGAATGTAAACAAAAGAAATTTGGTTATAGTAAATTTCAGATTCAATGTATTTTGCGTTTGCTAAGTAAATTAAATGTAGAATCTCTTGTTTTAAAATTGATTTTATAATTATTTTTTCTTCATTTCCAATTATTTATACTTGTTTGTAGCAAAAAATAAGTTATTCTGGGAAAATTAAGTGCGATTCTTTGATTCTACTTTCTATTAAATAATTTAAAAATTCAAGAATTAACATCCTTTATAATTGCTCAGAAAACATTATTTTTGCAACTCAAAATTTAAAAATATGACAAGATTATATCGGATTTTCATAATCATCATTATCATTTTAGCTGCTAATTCTTCATTTTCTCAATCTGGAGATAGTATTTACATTACTCCTACAGATACCTTAGTACTACAAAAACTTCAATGGTGGCATGATATTAAGTTCGGATTGTTAATGCATTGGGGTGCTTATAGTCAGTGGGGGGTTGTTGAATCATGGTCGATTTGCCCTGAGGATGAAAACTGGTGTAAAAGAAAATTACCCGATTATAATGAATATGTAAAACGATATAAAGCTTTAAAATATTCGTTTAATCCCATACGGTTTAATCCCGAAAAGTGGGCGTTGGCAGCTAAAGATGCCGGTATGAAATATGTGGTATTTACTACCAAACATCATGATGGATTCTGTATGTTCGATACCAAACAAACCAACTATAAGATTACTGATAAGGAATGTCCTTTTTCTGTAAATACAAAAGCAGATGTTACCAAAGAAATTTTTAACGCTTTTAGAAATCAGGATTTTGGAATTGGTGCTTATTTTAGCAAACCTGATTGGAATAATACCGATTATTGGTGTCCTGATTTTCCACCCATTGATAGAAATGTAAATTATGAAACCACAAAGTATCCTGCCAGATGGAAACGTTTCCAACAGTTTACATTTAATCAGATTGAAGAATTGACAATGAATTATGGCAAGGTTGATATTTTGTGGTTTGATGGTGGCTGGGTGCGTAGTCTGGGACAGCAAACCGAAGAGTCAATTTCCTGGTTAAAACATAAAGCAATTGATCAGGATATTAATATGCCAGCTATTGCTGCCATGGCACGTAAAAATCAACCGGGTTTGTTGGTAGTAGATCGTTCTGTACATGGAAAATATGAAAATTATCTAACTCCCGAACAGCTGATTCCGGATAAGCCATTGCCATATCCGTGGGAAACTTGTATGACGATGGCTAACAGCTGGTCTTGGGTTTATAATGATACTTACAAACCAACCCATAAACTTATTCATTTATTGGTTGATATTGTGGCTAAAGGTGGAAATTTTCTATTGAATATTGCACCGGATCCTTCCGGTGATTTGGATGATACAGCTTATATACGTCTTAAGGAAATAGGTGATTGGATGAAAGTTAATGGTGAAGCTATTTATAATTCAAGACCACTTGCTCCTTATAAAGATGGTAAAATCTGTTTTACTGAAGGTAAAAATGGTGATGTATTTTTGATTTATTTAGCCGAACCCGATGAAGTTATGCCATTGGAAATACGAATCAACAATTTTTTTCCAAAAGCAAATGCAAAAGTTATGCTGCTAGGTGCTGATAATGTTAGAGCCGATATTGGAGCAAATGTTATGATTATCAAAATCAACGAAAAGTATCAAGCAAAGCCACCCTGCAAACATGCATGGGTTTTTAAGATTTATTAAAATAAAGAATAATTTCAAATTATTCAAAATAGAATAGATTTTAGAAGATTTTTATTTAATGTAATTATAATTTCAGAATTTTCTGATTGCTTTTATTTTGAAAATTATCTTCTTAATGCAAAACCTTTATGCCAAAACTGTTGTTTACTTTCCTTATTATTTACAATTAATTTTTTATTACTATTTCATTATTTAGTAAATACAGATATTAATTTGTAAAATGATTATTTATACTAAACGGCAAACTTAATATTTGAGAATATATGAGTAAATTAATTCCTGTTCTTTCAACTGAAGATATTTTGTCAGCATATCAAAATACTCCAATCAGCAAACTGTTTGAGTACCATAATCTGAAGTATCCTTACGAAACATATCAAAATGCACAGCTTTTAATTGGAATGTGTATGGATAATCGTAAACATTTGAAAATGCCCGATAATTTTGCTTATATTATTCGTTCAGGTGGAGCAAATCTCAGGTATAGTGAATTTAAGGTATCATACGCCATTTCTGTTGGAGGGGTAAGGCATATTGCTCTTATCGGGCATAATAACTGTGGTATGGTTAATCTGATTTCCCGTAAAGATCAGTTTATTAAGGGACTAACTGAAGCAACTGGCTGGGATGAAAAAAAGGCGGAAGACCATTTTATGGAATATGCACCCAAGTTTGAAGTTGGAAATGAAACCGATTTTATTTTAAGAGAAGCGAACAGACTTCGTCTCCGGTATCCCAAAATAATGATTGCCCCAATGTTTTATTTAATTGAAGATAATAAACTCTATTTTATAAATGAAAATTAGTAAGTTTCATTTATAAAATAGAAATTCAGCTATTTTTTTGAACCAAATTCCTTTTGATAGACTTCCCAGGATTTTTTAAAGTATTCATTATCGCCAAAGTAATGAATTATTGGAATAAAGGTAGCAACTTCCAAAAAACCTGGTACTATTGTTATTGGGCGTCCCATTTCATCCATAAATACATAAGAAGGGTACGACATTCTATTGTTAAGTAACATTTCTGCAATCTGATGTGTTGAACGATTGGCAGTTGGATTTGGATTTACAAAAAGCTTTCCATCGATTATCAAGCTGTCTTTTTGTTCAGCATTAAGCTTAACTGAATAAAAATTAGCATTCATATATTCAATTACTGTTGAATCTGAAAAAGTTGTGGCATCCATTTTTTTGCACCAGCCGCACCAATCGGTATAAACATCGACAAATATTTTCTTTTTGGGAAATTCTTTGTTAAGCTTAAAAGCATCTTCAAGTGAATACCATTTGATAGTAGCAGGTTTATTGTCTGCTTTTTTTTGAGCAACTACTGAAAATGATATAAATAAAGTAAGTATGATTGCGGATATTTTTGTCATCATGTAAAATGTTTTGTGCAAAAATACTAACAAAAAACATTTAAAAACAATTCAATTATAAAATATTAACATACATTTGAAAAACATTGCATTTTTTTTAAGAAATTTGTAAAATATTACAATTGCAAAATGGAAAATTTAAAGTCTGATTTTAAGAAATATATAGCACAGGCATCTACTTTTGATGCTTTCCAGCTGGAGGTAGAAAGTGCTCAGGGAATTTATGTTTATGATAAATCCGGTAAACAATATTTCGATTTAATGTCGGGTATTGCTGTGAGTAATGTCGGACACCGGCATCCTTATGTTATTAATGCCATTAGAGAACAATTGGATAAATATATGCATGTGATGGTGTATGGAGAATTTATGGAAAGTCCTCAGGTAAAGCTGGCTAAACGACTTTCGGATTTGTTGCCTCCTGATTTAAACATGACTTATTTTGTAAATTCGGGAAGCGAAGCTATTGAAGGTGCTCTGAAATTAGCCCGAAAATATACCACACGTTCCGAAATTATTGCATGTAAAGATGGATATCATGGAAGCACTTTAGGTGCATTGGCTTTGTTGAGTAATGAAGAATTTAAGCAAGCTTTTCGTCCCTTGATGCCCGATGTTAGGTTTATTACCTTTAATGATACTGCACAATTAGAGCTTATTACCAATAAAACAGCTTGCGTTGTAACAGAGGTTATTCAGGCAGGCAGAGGAATTATTGTTGCTGATCCTGTTTTTTTGAAAGCATTAAGCGAAAAATGTAAACAAACGGGTACATTATTGATTTTTGATGAGATGCAAACCTGCTACGGACGAACCGGCAAACTATTTGCTTTTGAACATTATGGCGTAATACCCGATATATTGTGTATAGCCAAAAGCATGGGTGGCGAAATGCCTCTGGGAGCATTTATTTCGTCTGATAAAATTATGGATTGTCTGAATGCTAACCATCCATTATTAGGCCATGCAACTACTTTTGGTGGACATCCGGTTTCCTGTGCAGCATCATTAGCTACATTGGATGTTATTTTTAATGAAAATCTTTTAGATGTTGTTGATGAGAAATCTCAACTGATAATTAATGCTTTGAAAGGACACCCGGCAATAAAAGAAATTCGAGGTAAAGGTTTGTTTTTGGCAATTGAATTAATGCATCCCGAAAACATCGAAAAAATTGTAGAAAATTGTATTTCAAACGGTATTATTACTTTCTGGTTTTTATTTAACCATCATAGTTTGTCAATAATTCCACCTTTAACTATTACAAATGAAGAAATTATAATGGCTATCGAAAAGCTTAAAAAGGCTTTGAACTTTTAGTAAAAACCGTTAATACTTTTCAGAACAAGTCTGTTTGTTAACTTATAAATCTTATTGTAAGTTTAATTATTAGCTGTTTTTCATAAACTAACATAAAAAAGAGAATAGAGTAAGTTGTCTTTACAAAGCAAGGATGAAAATTATGTGGTGTGATAAATTCTATCGAAAGCAAAGTTAAACGAGAATTGGTTTGAGTAATTCTTTGGAAAGCAAGGTTAAATGAAAATCAGTTTGAGTAATTCTGTCGAAAGCAAGGTTAAACGAAAATCAGTTTGAGTAATTTTGTCGAAAGCAAGGTTAAACGAAAATCAGTTTGAGTAATTTTATAAAGTATATTATTTATCTTCCTTTAATTTTTCAACTATTTCTAAAAGTTTAATGCAGGTTCTCCAGTTTCGGGTTGATGATATTACATTTAATTTTGTTTCAATAATATTATTATTTATTTTCGAATTACTATAACCATTCGGATAATATAGATATAAGGTTTTTCCGTGAATTATTAATTCTTCATTCGTACTTAATTTTTGTCTTATTTTTTCGAGATTTTCTGCCAAAGGTTCCGATGATAAAAAGGAAATATATTGACAGGCAATATCTTTTGTTTGTTCTGATATAAAAGGATTATTATCAATAATTCTTTTATATTCATCCGTTTCAAATACAAATACGTTTATATTTAGTCCAAACATTTCTTTAATTTTTTCTGATATTATTTTTTCCAGATAGGTTGGTAATGTATTAACTGTTTGAAAAATAATGTTTCCACTCTGAATATAAGTCTTAATGTTACTATAACCTAAATCACTGTATAGTTTATAAAACTCATTCATTTTAATAACGTTATAACCGCTAACATTTACTCCTCTTAAAATTGAAATATAAGTAGTCATTTGATAAATTCTTTTTAAATTATCGGAACTTCTAAAAATTGCTTTTTCTTCGTTGAACTTCAATTTTTAAATTTATTCACAAGTTTATTAATTTTTAAAATGTGTTCATGATAACGCTTCGCTAAGTTCTCATTTACATTAGTAAA
>CAIZXK010000134.1 GCA_903936865.1 uncultured Bacteroidales bacterium
ATTGACTGTTGATGATTTGTTTGTGTAAATTATTGTATCTGAAATTGATTCTGAATCTGTTGTGATATAAGAAATCATTGTTTTTGATAAAGCAATATAATCTGAAGAAACCAATTGCTTTTGTAAATCAACTATTGATTTTTTTAAGTTCAGATAATCAATATTAGTTATAAGAAATTGATTTACAATAGAATCTGTATAAATTATTTTAGTATTACTAATTTCAATTTTATTTGCGTAAATCTGTGGCAAAATAGTTGCTGTTGATTTTTTTTCTTCAATTTTAGCTGATTTATTTATTAATATGTTTGCTGTTAATCCTTCAATTATCAATTTATCAATACGATAGATAGATTTAGCAAAATCTGATTCATCTGATTTTAATTTTAACTGATTCAAATGTATTGATGCATTCGTACCACCAAATTTATCATCATAATGAATACGGATTTTTTTTAAACCGACATTTTCAATGCTGAAAGTCCAATTCGATTTTTTTTCAGGTTTAAGGTTTTTATTGTTTGTTGTATCGCTAAAAGCTGTTATAAGAAAATTATAGTTGAAAAGCGAATCTGTTTCTGTTCGTTTTAAATTAATAATTACCTCTTCCAACGCTACAGAATTTATTGTTATCTTATTGTAAAACAAATTTTTAAAAGACATTTTAACTTTTAGATCTCCAACAAATAAAAGAGTATCTTTTTTAATATCCTCAAAATATAATCCTTGAATATTAACTGATTTTGGAAAAGAAATATGAATGCTTTTTATTTCAACTTTAGTATGGGTTTTATCGCTTATAAAAGTGGTAGCATAACCAACTATTTTTGTTTGAACATAAGGCAACTGAATGATTATAGCAATTAAAAAGAATAGAATTACGAAACTGATTACTATCCAGCATATTATTTTTAGTGCTTTTTTAAAAAAGGGAATCAATTTAATCATTCAATTTTAAATAAAAGAAATGTTTCATTACTCAATACTCTGTTAAACTATTATAAGTCACTGATATTGCAAATTTTGACAAATATAGTTGTTTGCATAATATAATGTTAATCAATTGATTAAATTTCGCAACATAAAACTTTGTCAAAGTTTAACGAACTATTGAATACTATCAACAAAGATAATATATTTTTTAAAAAACAGTAATTAATTAAACATTCATCTTACTATTTACCTGCAATGATTTCGTTTAAAGCTTATTAAATGAACTTTATCAATCTTTTATATTTTACATTCTTTCCATATACCAATTTAATTCTTTTTCCAATTTTTTGTAATGGAAAATTGTAGTTATTATTTTTTGAAGTCGTACAAAAGCGGTTTCACTTTTTACCACATAATCAAATGCTTTATGATGCATACATTCTATTGCGACTTCAATTTTATCCTGAGATGATAACATAACAACAGGAATATCCGGATTGAATGCTTTTATTTTATCCAGTGTTTCTATACCATTCATTGCGGATTTTAAAATGCTATCTAGCTGATAATCCAGTATAATAACATCGGGTAAGCTATTTAAATTTTCAATGCAAAGTTCACCAGTTGCATCTTTTTTTACAAATGTCAGGTGCATCTGGTTGGATTGCTATCGGCTTTTTAGGTTTATTATACTGCTATTTCTGTTAGCTAATTACTGGCAGGGCAGTCTATTCGATTGGCATTAGTTTTTATTCAGTCAATCTATTGTTAAGTCCTTTTTTTGTCGTAGAATTCTGGCTTGATGAGAACGTCCTAAATTTTTTCCTTTTTTAACCAATCTCAAATTAGCTTTATCTCTATGATACTTTTTAAAATTTTCGGCAAGTTCAATATCTGTGAAATGATAAACACCGTCTATAATTTCTGAATATTGAACAACATTTATGTCAATCTTATACACTTCAATAAATCTATCAACGATTACTGAAAAAGTATTTGGTTGTCTGTGGTCAACATTCAATTCTTCCCATTTACACAATTCACCCGTTTCTTGGCATTTAACTTCACCTTTTGAAGAAAATTTTTTGAAGTAAGTCAACTTCACATTTCTCAAGTCTTCGCTAATTGTTTCTCGACAAGTCTTGCTAAATTTTGTAAGAGGTTTGGATTTACCATTAATGCAATTTAGATAAGAAAAAACTTCGGTTGAACCGTCCGTTCTTATTAATTCAAAGCATTTTGTTTTATACCTAACTTCAATTACTTGAATTTTTTCAATTCCACATCCAATTTTTTCGTTTTTGTCAGGACGATTTTCTATTAAACCAACTAAGTCTTTGAAGTCGATTTCATTAACAGACTGTTTCGGCTCGTATGAGTTTAGAATATTCTTGAAATAGGACAAAGCGTCTTTCTTGTGTTTAAATTCTCTATTTCCGATTATCATTATGCAGGTTTTTCTTTTTTTAATTAATGCCGACTCGTTAATATATGTATAAACTTGTGTGTTTTTGATGTTTTTTTAAATAAAGAAACCAATTAGATTTTATAACTCTAATTGGCTTCTTTAAAATAGATTATACCAGTGCTATTTCAACTTCTGCTTCTTCGGTTGCATCTTTATTTACAAAAGTGAGAAATTTATTGGCTGGAGCACCGAGTTGAATTGCGGTTATTTCCATTTGGTCACCTGATAGTATTTCAGTAAGTGTTGTTGGTTCGGCTGCATCGGCAGTGGCTGCTGAATAAAAGAATATGGATTTTGTACCATTATTGGTTAATAGCAGGGTGTCGTCGGGCGAATAGCTTATGTCGGCAACTTCTTTGCTTAAGGCAGGTATTTTTTTGATATAAGCCAAATTATCTTCTGCTTTTTTTACCTTTGGGAAAATAAGATGTTCGTCGAAAAAGGTTTCCACCGTTTGAGGATTGTCTAGATTTTCGATTATAATTACACAGATGTTTTTCAATAATTGTTTGTCAATCAGCTGACGTTTTGCATTGTAATCAGGAATTACACTACTTACTTCTCCTGCAGTTTGCTGTTGCGAATTTATTTCAGCTTCAAATTTTAATCGGATTGTTTTTAAATCTTGCACAAATGTATTTCCGATTTCGACAGCATATTTGGTTGCCAGACTTTCTGCCAGCTCCATCTGTACAACGGTTTCGGCCAATGTAGCTGTTTTATAGGGAGAAACTCCATGATTAAAGAATTCATTATAAATAGCTGAATTTTTACGGCATTTATAAGCTACAGCTTCTTCAAGTAGATCTATTTGCGAATTAAATTCTTTTTTGATAGTTTTTACATTTTTTGTTAATGCAATGCGTTCGTTATAATTTTGTTCGCGAAGCGAAATTACTCCAAACATACCATCATAATGTAATTTTGTTTCTGCAATTATTGTTGCATAAGCTGGATTATTAGCTGCAATTAATCTGTTGATGTGACGGTTGATGAAGTTGGCGAATACTTCCCTTCCAACTTCAATTCCTGTGGTAGGGTAAGAGGCATAATTGAGTGCATGTTTCATTTAGTATTTTTTTTTAAATTTTAAATTGTTTTTTTAGTGCTACAAATGTAATTAAATGTTTTTAATAATGTTAGATTTATTTTGATAAAGATAGATTTATTTTTATATTACAAAAACTATATTTAAATTAATGACAAATAAAGTTGTTTTGGCTTACCCTGACGAAATGGGTAGCATAAAACATACATGGTTTGCTTAACCCAGATGAAATGGGTAGTATGAAACATAGTTAATTTGGCTTACCCCGATAAACCGGGTAGTGTGAAACATATATGTTTTGGCTTACCCCGACGAACCGGGTAGTGTAAAACATACTTGATTTGCCATACCCAGACGAAATGGGTAGAGTGAAACAGCTTTATATAATAACAATAGTTCCTTAAACTTTGACCAAGTTTTTTCTTATTAAATTTGATTAATTGATTATTATTATATTATTCAAACAACTGCAGCTTTGTCAAAATTTACAATTTCAGCAATTTATAATATTATAACGAAGTATTGCAATTACAAAATCCATTTTTAATCCAATATCATATGGCAAAATTCATTAATCAATAAAGCTGTTTTAGTCAATTATTTATTCCAACAAATTTAAATCTCTGAATCTCCTTGTTTGGCTTATTATATTATCAACATTATAAATATGTATTCCATCAAGAATTATTATTTCTTTGATAAAATATCTCTTGATAGCATAAAAATATAAAGTTGTCCTTTCATCTTCAAACACTACCACAATTTTGGAATTTTTCGGATAATTATCGATTATAGGTTCTAATTCAACAGTTAATGTTTCGACTTGCAATTGTGTCATTTTGTTTAAATGCCTCCAACATCTTTACTGCATTACCTTTGCTGTAAGCTATTATGGGCTGCAACACCATTTGGTAATAAATTTTCAGAAAAATACTTTTTATAGTTAAAAGTCTGACAATTAAAATAAAATTGTCAGGCTTAAATTCTTTTGTTTAAACAGGTTTCACTATAAAAACCATTCTCAAGTAAAGAATTATTAATCGTTTTTACTTGTTTTCTAGGTCATCATAATAATCTTCCATTATTTTTTTAACAATAGGAACATAGTAATTCCAATTAAAATTAATTCTTGCATTTAGTTTAGATTCAGAATATAAGTATTTTTGAAAATAATCTGCCCATTTAAAATAGACAAAATTAAAACTAATGTCACTGTCAACAAAATCTCCTGCAAAATAGTAGAAACGATAATCTTCGTCATGTTCAAAGAAAGCCGGAAAGACAATGGGGATATTATGTCGTCGTAATAATGAATCGCCTCTGTTATTTGGATAAATGTTAAATGTTGATATAGTTCTGTTTATACTATTTACAGGGAAAGAAATGTCAATCCAGAAAGAATAATTAATTTCCGCAGGAATGTTATATTTATCAACCCCATATTCATTTGTAAGAATTTTTGGAACCGGGAAATTTAAATCTGTTTCATTTTCAAGTATACAGATTGTTGAATTTTCGTGTACAAACACAATTCCATCTTTGGTAAATGGCCATGTATTATTATGTTGCTGACGATATAATCTGATTACCCACCTTGGAAGTTCCAGGTTTTTAATTGTATCAAATGAATCAAAATATCTGGCAGTCCAGCCAGTCCATTTAAACCCGAATAATTCTTCAACATTTTTTCTGATGTAATATGGTGTTGGATGATGAATAAAATTAAACTCGGAAATAATCAATTTCTTTTTTTCTTTCATTTTCTTCAGAAAAAGATATTCGTTGTAATCCATTCCACCATATATTTTAGGCGAATGTTCGGTATATTCTTCCTGACGATTCCATTCTTCCCTATAAATACCATACATATCGGTATAGTAAGTCATATCATATTTTCGACTTAAGTTTTCAATATCATTTTCATTCAGGTTTTTAAAATCCTTTACAATGAATTTTTCATTTTCCAAAGGGAAAAAGCCATAATAATCTTTTGAAATATTATAAAAAGACCTGTCATATTTCACATATTTTGTGTTTTTAAGAATCCAGTTAAATCCCCTATGTTCAACACATTCCTTTTTTAATACGGTTTTGTCAAAAATAAGAACTGATATTTCTTTTTTTGGTGTTAATAACCACAATATCCAAAGGATAAGCGGTAGTAAAATAATTGTATAAAAAATGAATAGTACTATTATTTTACGTTTGTTTGTTTTTGCCATATATTTATATTAAAAAAGAAACGTTGAATTCAATTCAAAGTTTCAAAAGTTATTTAATCTATTTTATTTATTTAATA
>CAIZXK010000135.1 GCA_903936865.1 uncultured Bacteroidales bacterium
ACTTATAAAGATTGCAGCAATACCATACCTGATTTAAGAATACCCGATAGTTTTACACCCAATGGTGATGGCTTAAACGATAAGTTCGAGTATTTTTATGCAGAGTATTACGATATTATAACGCTAATCTACAACCGCTGGGGTCAGTTATTATTCCAAAGTCAGAATACTGATTTCTGGGATGGTAAGTATAAAGGGAAAACCGTAACTTTCGGCACCTATATCTATCATATTGAAGCCATAAGAAAAGACACACAGGAAAAGAAAATACATTGCGGAAAAATTACAGTATTGTAATTAATCGAGATGAGCTACAAAGCACAGGAAAATAAAAAAAGTACTGCCGGAGCACCTCTCCTTTCAGAGCCTGTACCGATTTTTCATCGGGAGGAAGTTAGATTGGGTTTGAGACAACTATACGTTTTAAAAAAATGTCAATATATTATTAACTTTGAGCAATAACCAAAAAATGAAAACAAAAATCAACCTATTAATTTTATTTTTAGCACTAATCACCACCCTTCTCCACTCCCAGACCACCCCCCAATTCCAATGGGTAAAAGGCGGTGGCAGTATGGCTACCAGCTGGCAGCAAACTGCGATGGAAAGTGCCAGATGGCTGGGCACAGACGCCCATGGCAATATTTATGGAATGAGTAGCCTTTTCGGGCTTAACACCAAAATAGATACTTCTATCAGGCCCACAGGCTTTGGGTACGACGATTTTGCAGTATTCAGCTATAACTGCGAAGGGAATTTGCGCTGGGTAAAATACTTTGGCTCCAAATCTCAGGATTTAACCGGTGGATATACCGTTGATATGCAAGGAAACTCTTATGTTTCCGGTTATGTTGCTTTAAATTACGACTGGCTTACAGATGGCTATTTTGGCGATACCACAGTAATAGCAACACCCAATATGACTTGCGGTAATTTTATTTCCAAATTAGATAGCAACGGACATACAGTCTGGCTAAAACTATTAGGCAATGCACAGAATGATTTAGTCATAAGATTAATTAATCAGGAAAATGATAATCAGGGCAATCCATGTTTAGTTATAAAATTTGTTCAGACAGGGATGTGGGGAGGTTATACCATACCCGAAAAGGGGTATTATGTAATAAGGGTAAATAAAAATAATGGGAATATAATTGAGGTTACTAAATTGGATTTTAATGCAACTGATCAACTTTCATTAGCTGCTTTTTATATGAGTATAGATGAAATGAATAATTACTATTTAAATGTTCAGGTTAGAACTGATACTGTTTATATAGGAAGTAATATCGTTACAGCAGATTTTATCGGGATTTATCAAGAAGCAAATTCGATATTGGTTAAGTATTCACCTTCTGGAAGTTTGCTATGGTATAAAGAACTTGGAGGTCTTTTCCCCAATAATACTGAAAAATTACTTTATGGGAAACCTATAATTGTTAATGATTTTGTTTATATAAATGGTCGTTCACAAAACCATAATAGTATATTTGGCGATACTATAAATAATCCTTATATTGACACCCCAAGCAGAATAATACCTTTTAATGCACGTTTCGATAAAAACAATGGTAATTTTATTTCATTAAAACATTTATTAAATACGGAATATGCTGCGAGGGAGTCTGTAACAACAATTTCTGATAAAATATATTTAGCCAATTTATCCTTAGGTAAAGTATTACTTAGTCCAACAGATACCATAAAGCCTTATGGGGGCGAATATAGTAAAGCATACCCTTTTATTATAGCTATGGATACCAATCATAGTCAATTTGAATGGGGTATAGCCACCAAAGTAACCGGAGATTATACCCGGATAGAAGCCTTAACGGTAGATCTTGCAGGTAATATCTATGCAGGCGGACAAGTAACCGATAGCATATATGATAGCTTTGGCGGGAGCTACAGGGCAATAGGAGGCGAAAGCGATTTCTTTATTGCCAAAATAGCAACGGCAAACAATTGCGGCTGTATCAAATCGCAGCCTTATCCTCAACTGTTGGGTATCAACAATAAAACCATAACTGTAAAAGGCATGGCCACAGGCATACCCGATAGCCTTTACTGGATGTGGAGCGATGGAAGCAAAACAATTTACACCAACCCAAATACCAATATTACCCACACTTACGCTACAGGCGGCAACTATACCGTTTGCCTGCATACCTATAATTACTGCGGTACAAAAGACAGTTGCTTTGTTGTAAATGGTGTCGGAATTACAGAGCAGGAACTTAAATATCTGAATGCTTATCCTAATCCGGTAACTAATAGTCTAACGATAGAAAACCCTTACCAATGCAGTATGCAGCTAAATATCTACAGCATAGCCGGCAAACTACTCTACAGCAACAAATACGAAAATTACACAACAAGCATAGATATGAGCAATTACGAAAAAGGCATCTACTTTGTAGAAATGATTTTGGCTGACGGCAGAAAAGCAGTAAGGAAAGTGGTTAGGAGTTAGATTATGATTTCTTTTTATACATCCTTACTGCTAAGGTTAACGACAGTACGGCGTAAATTACCAATGAAATAAATGGATTGATAACATCACCAAAACCTGATCCTTTAAGTAAAACCATCCGCATAACTTTTATAAAATAGGCTATAGGATTTATAATATTCAGCTTTTGTGCCCAATCGGGCATACTTTCAACGGGAGTAAACAATCCGCTCATCAATAGAAAAATCATCATAAAAAACCAGGCAATAAACATGGCTTGTTGTTGGGTATTGGTTATGGTTGAAATAAACAATCCCATGCCCAGAACAGACAAAATATATACACTTGCCACAGCAAATACTGTAGTTAGATTGCCAATAATTGGTATGGAGAAAACCAGTTTAGCGAAAAGCAAACCAAAAGCAAGTTCAAACATGGCTATTACCCAGAAAGGAATAAGTTTTCCGGCTATAAACTGGTATTTATGCACAGGTGTAACATTAATCTGCTCAATGGTACCTATTTCCTTTTCCCTTACCACATTCATTGCCGATAAAAACATTCCGATAATGGTAACCAACAAAACCAATATTCCGGGCACCATATAAATCTTGTAATCCAATTGCGGATTATACCAGTATGAAGAGGTGGTCTGGATAGGCATTTCGAGTTTTTGTCCGTAAGTATCCATTAATACATTGCGGTTAAAATCCTTGATAATAGAAAAAGTGTAGGCATTTATAAGTCCGGCTGCACTTCCGTTGATGGCATTAATAGTTAGCTGAACGGAAGCTTTGTCTTCTTTTATAAGCATTTTTTCAAAATGTTGGGGAATCTGAAGTATAACATCTGCTTTGTTGGTTTTCAGATCCTTTTCGGCAATTTTATAAGCATCCGAATAATTTACAATTCTAAAGAATTTACTTCCTTTGAATTTGCTGATCATTTCGCGCGATTGGGGTGTTTTATCCATATCAACAATATGGATTTTAATGCTTTTCATTTCAAAAGTAGCAGCAAACGAAAGTATTAACAATTGCACCATGGGCAATACAAATATAATGGGTAACATGGTTTTGTTACGAAATATCTGTGTAAATTCTTTTTGCAAAATAAAAAGTATGGTCTTCATATTCAGTTTTTTTTATCCTAAACGAATCTTAAATTTTTTTACGCTGAGTGCAATAAAAAAGAGAGTCATTCCTATAATGATAAGTGTTTCTTTCCAGATATAGCCCAAGCCAACACCCTTGAGCATAATGTTTTTGATAATTATAATAAACCATTTGGGAGGAACAATATTGCTGAATATCTGCAAAGGCAATGGCATATTTTCGATTGGAAAAATAAATCCCGAAAGTAAAATGGTTGGCAGCATAAGTGCAAACATGGAAATCATCATGGCGGTTTGTTGGGTTTGGGTAATGGTTGAAATCAGAATCCCCAGCGAAAGTGCCATTATAATAAAGAGGAAACATTCGCCCAAAAGCAAAAACAGGCTGCCTTGCACCGGCATTCCGAAAACGGTAAAGCCCAACACCAGAATAATTACGGCAATCATAAATGAAATAAAAACGTAAGGAACAACTTTTCCTATAACAATCTGCAAAGGCTTGAGTGGCGAAACCAAGAGGATTTCCATAGTGCCGAGTTCTTTTTCGCGGGTGATGGAAATGGAAGTCATCATTGCCGAAATAAGCATAAGCAAAATAGTGATAGTGCCGGGAACAAACATAAAAACTCCTTTAAGTTCTTCGTTGTAAAGCATTTTGACTTCCGGATTTATCTGCATGGGAAGTTCCTGATTTTGCATCATTTCAACCTGATACTTATTGATGATATTGGTAGTATATGAGCTGAGCAAACTGGCGGTATTGGGATCGGAAGCATCTGCAATAATCTGGATATTGGCTTTGTTCTCCGTTTCGAGTTTTTTGGCAAAGTTATTTTCGAATATAATTACCTGCTTAATTTTCCCTTTCCTAAAACTTGGTTCAATCTCTTTGTAATCCGTTAAGTTTGCTTCCAGTTTAAAATATCCTGACGAAAGCAATTTGTTTGTTATCTTATGAGTAACTGCGTCTTTGGAATTATCGAGTATGGCAATTCCTGCATTATTGATTTCGTTGGTTATGGCAAATCCAAATAACAGAATCTGAACCAATGGCATTCCAAACAAAATTACCATGCTTCGATAATCCCTGAAAATGTGATAAAACTCTTTAATTACAAATCCTTTAAATCTTTTCATTTATCAGTTTTTAAAGTTATAAAGTTATAAAGTTTTTGAAGTAATTCATCATTCATTATTATTTACTCCTCTTGCCAGTTTTAAAAAAACCTCTTCCATCGTATGTACCGAAAAGGTTTTCATCAATCCATCGGGTGTATCGAGTGCGGCTATTTTGCCATCAACCATTATCGAAACACGGTTGCAGTATTCGGCTTCATCCATATAATGTGTTGTAACAAAAACCGTAATGCCATTATTGGCTGCTTCGTAAATCATATCCCAGAATTGGCGTCGGGTGATTGGATCCACTCCACCGGTTGGTTCATCAAGGAAAACGATTTTAGGTTCGTGCAGTATGGCTACCGAAAAAGCGAGCTTTTGTCTCCATCCCAATGGCAAATCCTTAATCAATTTGTCTTTAACTTCTTCCAGGTTGAGTTTTTCAACTAGCTTTTCTGTTCGTAATTTTATTTCTTTTCGCGACAATCCATAGATTCCACCATAAAAACGAATGTTTTCCACTACGGTTAAATCTTCGTACAACGAAAACTTCTGGCTCATATACCCGATGCTTTTCTTGATTTTCTCAGTGTCTTTGTAGCCATCAAAACCGGCGATATTCAGTTTGCCTGAAGTAGGTTTCGACAATCCGCACAAAATTCGGATTGCCGTGGTTTTTCCTGCTCCGTTTGCACCCAGAAAACCAAAAATCTCTCCTTTATAAACATCAAAACTCAGGTTGTCATTGGCAACAAAATCTCCAAATTTCTTATACAGATTATTAACTGAGATAACGGTTTCGGCTTTACTAAACTTTCCGTTGGCAGCAATTTCCGATTTATTTATAAGTTGTGTTGTCATCTATTTTGATTTATTTGCCATTAATCGCATAAAAGCATCTTCTATATTAGGTGTAATTTGTTGTATTTCAAAATCCTGATGAGATTTGCTTTTTAAATAGGTTTCAATGGCATTACTATCCTTATCTTTAATTGTAAGATGTAAATATTGTCCGAAAAGATGTGCACTTTCCGTTTGATTCCAGGTTTTCAGATCGTTCATCAGTTGATACATGGAATGGCTTTTTACTGCATAAAGTGGCGTATCAAATTGCTTGATAATATTTTCAGGTGTATTGGTTGACATAATAATACCACCCTGCATCAAAGCAACACGATCGCATAAACTCGCTTCATCCATATAAGGTGTGGAAACGATGATGGTTATACCATTTTCTTTCAGCTTGCGAAGCATTTCCCAGAATTCTTTGCGCGAAACCGCATCAACACCCGTAGTAGGTTCATCAAGAACCAAAATCTCAGGTTTGTGAATCATTGCACAGCAAAGTGCCAGTTTTTGTTTCATTCCGCCCGAAAGTTTACCAGCCGGTCGTTTCCTGAAAGGCTCAATCTGTATATAGATATCCTTGATTAACTCATAGTTTTCCTGAATAGTAGTTCCAAAAATAGTAGCAAAAAAACTGAGGTTTTCCTCAACCGATAAATCCTGATACAAGGAAAACTTGCCGGGCATATACCCGATAATCTGCCTGATTTTTTTAAAATCTTTCACAACATCCAACCCGCAAAGCGTTGCATTACCCTCATCGGCAAGCAAAAGCGTGGTAAGTATCCGGAAAAGTGTTGTTTTCCCAGCTCCATCCGGACCGATAAACCCAAAAAGCTCGCCCTTTGCGATTTCAAAACTGAGTTTATTCAAAGCAAGAATATTGCCGTAGGATTTGCTCAGATTGCTAACCGAAATACTATTTTCCTTTGTTGAATTCATTTCGTTGATTTAAAATTTTACACCAAACATTCACCGGTTTTCGGTTTATGGAGTTTATAAATAAAGTGTAGTCACGTAAAAAATATTTCCTGCCCTGTTGCATTCATGCAACTTAGCAGGAAATAATTGTTTTAGTTAGCTCTTGTCCAATATGTTGTTCTGCCTAATCCCATCCACGATTTGCCTATATAACCTCTTACTTTTATTTTGTCTTTGGTTTCAAAGTTGATGTAGCAATTATAGGTTTTCCCTGATTTGGCATCATAAATCACACCATCTTCCCATTCATCGCTTCCATTGAATTTGAAACTGCTAACTACATTTAATCCGATTATGGCACGTTCCTTTAGTTTTGTATCCGGATTGTGCTTGTCTTTTTTCGGTTTTCCGGTTTCCTTATCATTCGGCTCTTTAAGCCAGATAATTTTTCCGTTGAATTTATCAGCTGTTTTATAGATTTCTACCTTGGCTTCATTGTTTTCTGTAAACCATTTTCCTACAATATCATCTCCTTTTTTGCTTTGCGAAAAAGAAGGAGTGGTCATTAAAAGACCTAAAACTACGATTAAAAATTTGTTCATTTTTATTACTATTTAAATTTATTTTTTTAGAACGCTGATTATACTGATTCAATGGGATACACTATAAAATACAGATTTAAAACCCCCGGGAATTTGCTTATACAATCCGTGTTCTAATGTTCATTTGTTCCCAAATAACTTCCGACTTCGGTCTTCTGACTTCGGTCTTCCGACTTCTTCTGACTTCGGTCTTCCGACTTCCGACTTCTTCTGACTTCGGTCTTCCGACTTCCGACTTCTTCAGAAATTCACTTCTCCCGGCATTCCGATTTTTAATGTTCCATCGTTTTTTACCAGTACTTTAACGGCATACACCAGATTTACCCTTTCCTTTTTGGTTTGGATAATTTTGGGTGTAAATTCAGCATTATCAGCTACCCAACTAACAATTCCCTCATACTTTTTGTTTTCCTTTTCATTCAAATCAACCAAAACTTCGCATTTGGCACCAATTTTAACTTTCGGTAGCTGATCTCCACTCACATAAACCTTTAAAATCATTGTACTCAGATCGGCTATTTTAAACAAAGGTTTTCCCATAGCTGTCACTTCGCCCTGTTCAGCATATTTTACCAATACCGTACCATCGTTTGTAGATGTAAAATAGCATTTTTGAATCGAGGATTCAAGTTGTTCCTTTTGTTTTTCCAATCCTTCAATTTCCTTAAAAACGCTGCTGTTTTGAGTTTGTATCGAAGCTATTTGTTTGTTGATTACATCAATGCCGCCGTTGACATCGTCAAGTTGCTTTTGAGTAGCAGCACCTTCCTTGTTCATTTTTGCAATTCTTGCCTTGTCAGTCTCAAGGTTTTGTTTTTGTTGTTTCAACACATCAATCTGAGCGCTAATATTATTGGTTTTGCACGAAACCGCTTCCTTTTGAGCCACAACTTGTTCCTTTTTCAGATACAAATCGGCAGTATCTACAAAACCATAAGTTTCGCCCGATTTCAATACTTTTCCTTCGGCAATATCAAAAGCCAGAATTTTTCCGTTTCCCTGCGAAGAAATAATAACTTCAGTAGCTTCAAAGTTGCCGTAAGCATCTGATTTTTCGTTGTTTTTGTTGCATGAAATTGCTAGTAAAGCTAAAAATGCAAGTGTTAAATATTTATTTTTCATGTTTTTATTTTGTTTGTAAATCTGCCCGATTTCATACTATTTCATTTAGTAAAATTCATTTTTAAACTTTCTATCTGTTTAAAATCTGGCAGATATAACCATACCTATCCAAACCACTACATATCAACAATATACAAATGTTTTATTTCTATGGTACAACATAGGTACAACATTTGAAACTCTGTAATATGCTGTTATTCAAGTGATAATTTCATCGCAAATGTATAAACTTTTTTTATTATTTCTCGCTTTTTTATTATTATTTATTTATTACTAACAAAATCAATATGTTACTATTTAGAACTATTCTAAATAAGATAATATATTTTAATTCTTTTCTCTTTCTCATATTGTTTTATTTACTAAGTTTGTACTGATAATTATCATAATATGGAACTCTCTTGTAAACTATTGATTAACACTACGCTGCAAATTCCTTGCTGGCATTTCAATGCACTGTATTGCAATAGATTCTATATTACTATGTTTAAAGATGTAAATTTCAACTCAGTTAACTTATAGAATATAAATATGGCTTTCAACGAAAACACCCGCGTAAAAATTCCAGCAATACTACACCTTTGCAGATTAGGCTATCAGTATATTTCTTTATCCACAGCAAAGTGGGATATGGAAACCAATATATTTACCGACATTTTTTCTGAAAGTATCAACCGCATCAATCCCGACATTGAACCTGATGAAATAAAGAAAACACTTCAAAACATATCTTTAGTATTGGAAAATGAAGATTTAGGACAGGCTTTTTATAATATGCTTACCTCCACTTCGGGCACCAGACTGATTGATTTTAAAAATTTCGAAAACAATACTTTTCATGTAGTTACAGAGTTACCCTGCAAAAACGGAGAAGAAGAATTCCGTCCCGACATTACACTTTTAATTAATGGAATGCCATTGGCTTTTATTGAAGTAAAGAAGCCTAATAACCGACAAGGTATATTGGAAGAACGGGACAGAATCGACAGAAGATTTAAAAACAAAAAGTTCCTTAAATTTATTAATATTTCTCAGATACTGGTTTTCTCCAACAACATGGAATACGACACCGAATCCATTGTTCCCATTCAGGGAGCTTTTTATTCAAGTACATCCTATAAGAAAGCAAATTTCAACTGTTTTAGGGAGGAAGAAAATCTGGATATCTCAGTTTTATTGAAACCTGAAGACGATGCAGTGGAGAATTTTGTTTTGAAAGACAACAACCTCTCAACTATAAAATTTTCTCCCGAATTCAACACAAACAAAGATCCTCACAATCCGACCAATCGTATTTTAACTTCATTATTCTGCAAAGACAGACTGGCAATGATGCTGAAATTCAGCATTGCTTATGATATTGGAGAAATGGGATTGGAAAAACATATAATGCGTTACCAGCAGCTTTTTGCTACCAAAGCCATTGAAAACACCATTGAAAAAGGAATTAAGAAAGGTATTATCTGGCATACACAAGGCAGCGGTAAAACAGCTCTGGCATATTATAACGTTCACTTCCTGACCGATTATTTTCATAAAAAAGGCATCGTCCCAAAATTCTATTTTATTGTGGACCGTATCGATTTAATGAATCAGGCACACAGTGAATTCAAAAACAGAGGCTTGGTGGTACATACCGTTAATTCAAAAGATGATTTGCTGAGCGATTTCAATAAGCATGGAGCCATCCACAACCTTAGCGGACAAAGGGAAATTACGGTGGTCAACATTCAGAAGTTTAAGGATGAAACAGATGTATTAAAAGCAAAGGATTACGACATTAACATTCAACGGATTTATTTTCTGGATGAAGTACACCGCAGTTACAATCCGACAGGTAGTTTTTTAGCCAATCTTTTCAATTCCGACCGCAACGCCATTATGATTGGGTTAACCGGTACACCTTTAATTGGTAAGGACAGAACTTCAAAGGCAACCTTTGGCGATTACATCCATAAATATTATTACAACGCTTCTATAGCCGATGGTTACACCCTCAAACTCATTCGCGAAGGGATTGAAACCAATTATAAAATCCAGCTCGAAAAAGCCCTGAAAGAAGTTGAAATTCTAAAGGGTGACGCTGATAAGAAATTTATTTTTGCTCACGAGAAGTTTGCTAAACCCATGCTTCATTACATTGTTATGGATTTTGTAAAGAGCAGAATCCGCTTTGCGGATAAATCCATTGGTGCTATGGTGGTTTGCGATTCTTCCGAACAGGCTGAAAAACTTTTTGAAATCTTTAACCTTAAATATGCTGATTACCTGGAAGAAGATAATGAAGAATATTCCATTGCTGCCGAACCTGACGACTTGTACAGTAATTTTGTTAGTCCTGATCAGTTGAATTTAAAAGCGGCCCTGATTCTGCATGATGCAGGTACAAAGGACAACCGCAAACAACATGTAGAAGATTTTAAGGATGGCAAAATAGATATTCTTTTTGTTTACAACATGTTACTGACTGGTTTTGATGCCAAAAGGCTCAAAAAATTATACATAGCCCGTTTAATAAAACGCCACAATCTTTTACAAACACTCACCAGAGTCAATCGTCCGTATAAGGAATTCAGATATGGTTATGTGGTTGATTTTGCTGATATTCGCAAAGAATTTGATGCAACCAACAAAGCTTACTTCGACGAATTGCAACAGGAATTAGGCGATGAAATGGACTCCTATTCCAATCTTTTCAAATCTAAGGAAGAGATAGAAGAAGAAATCAAAGAAATCAAGGAATTTCTTTTCCATTACGATCTGAAAAATGCTGAAAAATTCTCTTTACAGATTACGCAGATTGAAGACCGTAAGAAGATGCTGGATATTAAGAAAGCATTGGAAAATGCCAAAAACTTATACAACCTCATACGATTGACTGGTAATTTTGAATTACTCGAAAAAGTTGATTTCAAAAAGTTAAACGAACTCTACAACGAAGCATCCCGACATCTCGACATTCTCAATCTGAGGGAATCATTAAAGAATAAGGTAGATACGACCAACCTCCTCAATGTTGCTCTGGAAAATGTCTTGTTCATGTTCCGCAAAATATCCGAAGAAGAACTGATAATTGCAGACAGACTCAAAGACATCCTCCGCAAAACCCGTGAATCACTCGGTGCAAATTTCGACCAGAAAGATCCGGCTTTTGTATCGCTCTATGAAGAATTAAAACGCTTGTTCGACAAGAAAAATCTGGATGAAATCACACAGGAAGATATGAAAAACAACATCGCTTCTTTACAGCAGATTTACGACAACATTACTGAACTTAACCGCCAGAATAACCTGTTGAAAGCCAAATATGAGAACGATGCCAAATATGCCCGTGTTCACAAACGCATTATGGAAAGAGACGGAATTTCCAAACGTGAAAGTCAGATTTGCGAAGTGCTTTCAGATATTAAAATACAGGCAGATGATAAAGTTATGCTTAACAGCAAAATACTCAACAACGAAAGCTATTTCAGTAACCTTATGATGAATATGGTATTGGATGGCTTCAACAAAACAGATATTAAATTAGATACCGAATCAGCCAGATATATTAATGGCTGTGTGGTTAAGGAATACATTAACGAATTTCAGGGAATATTTACATGGTAATACAGGATTTTACATCTCAGACTAAAGAACTCATCGACAACCTCAAAGGGGTTTGTACCTCTTATGGTTTAGGCAACGATGGCAACGAATTTAAAATAATTACTCAGGTGTTTTTGTACAAATTTATGAACGATAAATTTGGTTATGAACTTAAACAACTGGATAAAAAACTGCATCAGTCTGATAATTGGGAACAGCTAATTGCAGCATATAGCGTTAACGATTACGAAATGCTTTTACTCCGCATGAATCCCGACAGTGCCAAGCTAAAGCGAGAACACTTCCTTTCCAATCTGCATAACAAACAGAATCAGGAAGAATTCGCCAAATTTTTTGATGATACCCTGCGTGACATCGCTTTTTTTAACAACGATATTTTCTCGGTTAAAACCGGAACCGGTGCCAAAATCATTTTATTTGACGAAATCAGTAATTTTATTACCGACAGCACTCAGCGTGATAATTTCTGCCGTGCCCTGATTAATCAACTGGTAAATTTCAGTTTCGAAAGAATCTTTGAACAAAAATTCGACTTCTTTTCTACTATTTTTGAATACCTCATTAAGGATTACAACAAAGACGGCGGAGGTAAATATGCCGAATACTACACCCCGCATGCAGTATCCAAAATCATGGCTTCTATATTGGTGGACAATCCCGTGAGCAATGTAACTTGTTGCGATCCATCGGCAGGTTCGGGTACTTTGTTAATGAACCTGGCACATGCCATTGGCGAAGACCGCTGTACCATTTATTCTCAGGATATTTCCCAGAAATCATCCAGCATGTTACGTTTAAATCTGATTTTAAACAACCTGGTTCATTCCATACAAAACATCATTCAGGGAAACACCATACTTTCACCCTATCATAAGATTGGCGAAGGCTTGATGACTTTCGATTACATTGTTTCCAATCCACCTTTTAAGCTCGATTTCTCCGATTATCATGCTGATTTGAATACAAGAAAAAACAACGATCGTTTTTTTGCAGGTATTCCCAACATTCCCAATAAGGACAAGGACAAAATGTCTATTTACCTGCTGTTTATCCAGCATATCATGTTTTCGCTTTCCGAAAAAGGGAAAGCTGCAGTGGTCGTTCCAACAGGTTTTATTACGGCTCAGAGTGGTATCGAAAAGAAAATCCGGGAAAAACTGGTTGAAGAAAAAATGCTGCGTGGTGTGGTATCCATGCCCAGCAATATCTTTGCCACCACAGGCACCAACGTTTCAGTATTGTTTATTGACAAGGACAATAAAAAAGGCGATATCGTACTGATGGATGCTTCCAAACTGGGTACAACCGTTAAGGAAGGCAAAAACCAGAAAACCCTGCTTTCGGTAGAAGAAGAACAACTGATTATTGATACATTCAACAACCACAAAGCAGTGGAAAATTTTACGGTGGTAGTTTCTTTTGATCAGATCAGGGATAAAAACTATTCCTTCAGTGCCGGGCAATATTTTGAAGTAAAGATTGAATATACCGATATAACACCCGAAGAATTTGAAACAAAAATGAATACCTACAAAACCAACCTCGATTCCTTTTTCAAAGAATCTCACCAGTTGGAAGAAGAAATCAAAAAACAATTGGGAGGTTTGATTTATGAGTAGTATGGTAATACAAGATTTAATAGTTTCAAAAGATGGTTTAATTAAAGGTCCTTTTGGTGGTGATATAAAGAAATCTCTTTTTGTGCCTAAATCTGAAACTGCATATAAAGTTTATGAACAAGGTATCGTTATCAATAAAGATATTAATTATGGTAATTATTATGTTTCATTAGATTATTTTAACAAACATCTTAAAAGATTTGAAGTAAAAGAAAATGATATTCTAATGACTGGTGCTGGTACTTTAGGTGAACTTTTTACTGTTCCCTCTAATGCTCCTAAAGGTGTGATTAATCAAGCTTTATTACGAATTCGATTAAATGATAAAGTTATTGAACACCGTTTTTTTTGTTATTATTTTAAATACTATATAAAATCTATTATTAGTAATATTAATGGTGATTCAGTAATCCCAAATTTACCACCGTTACCTATCTTGAAATCAACTAAAATTGATATTCCAGTTATATCATATCAAAATAAAATATCTAATGTCCTTTCTTCCATAGATTCCAAAATCGAACTCAACAACCGCATCAATGCCGAGCTGGAAGCTATGGCAAAAACCTTATATGATTATTGGTTTGTGCAATTTGATTTTCCAGCTCCCTCTCCTTCGGGGTGGGCTGGGGTGGGGTTACCATATAAAACTAGTGGTGGCAAGTTGGTTTGGAATGAGGAATTAAAAAGAGAAATACCGGAAGG
>CAIZXK010000136.1 GCA_903936865.1 uncultured Bacteroidales bacterium
ATTATTTCTGTATCCCTGCTGATTGGTGTACCAATCCCATGGATTCCATGTAGTAACCCAATTTCCGAATTGCAAGTGAGCATTGATAATGTCTGCTTTTTCGATAGGATAAATAAATTTTTCTTCTAAACAAATTGCCCATGTAAGACCTGTTTTTGATTTATAAGAAGGATCCATTGCTACCATTTTGGTATTTGGAGCATCATCAAAATAGAAATATGGAGTATTATCATCAGCTGTTTGGGCCCATGCATAAGTTGCTTTGGAAGTTGGCCAGTTATAAGAACAATGGATTTCACGTGATCTATCCCCATTTACAATCATAAAAGGATTACTTAACGGGAATCCAAAATTCCATATATCTTTAGGTGTATTTAATAAAACAGTAATTGTAACTGTTGGGTTTTCAACATAAGGTTTTGCAGGATCTGTATTGCTTTGTTTTGCAACCCTCCAAGCATCATCAAATACGATAAATGATGGTCCGTTGGTTTGTCCTTCTTCCAATCCTTGTGCATTTACAGGAAATTTATTGTTTATTGAACCGGTTACACTTGCAATATCTGAATATTGAACTCCCCAGTCGAATTGAATTCCAAATCCATTATGGAAACCTGCTCCACAACCTCTTGGAATAAATTTATAAACTATTTTGGTAACATCTCCATTATCATTTGTAGTAACATCAACGTTATAATCCAATACCAAATCATTGAAATCGAAATCGCCTAAATTAGGCCAGTTATCTTCAAAAGCAATACTTCCATAAAGGTTTTCGGCAGGATAAAATGTATGATTTTCTGATTTTGATTTGGTGAAAGATTTTGTGCTCAAACTTATAACTGCATTTGCCTTGCTTGATTTTTCGCTTGTTTCAATATGCTTTGGATGAAAAATAGTTGTGTCAGTAAGATTAATCAATTGTACATCATTACCACAAACCACCTGAATAGTTGAATAATAGTCAGCAACCTTGATTAATGATTTATATTGACCCTGATCGTTTGCAGTTCCATTAAAAATCATTTTGCCTGAAGATTGTGTGCCTGCATAAATTTGAAATGGAGCATTTGCAACAATTTGAGAATTGTAAACAAACTGTAGATTAACGGAAACCGGTCTTGATGTGGTCCAAGTGAAATTATCCGGTACTTTAAGATCTTTTGTGGCTTTTGCCTGAACGGGTGCTGGTTCTGAAATGTCTTTTTTACATGAACCTAAGGATAAAATTAATCCTACGATAACTAAGTTTAAAAATAATTTTTTCATGGTGATTTTAATTTGTGTTATAAATTTTTGTATTGTTATTTCACTAACACTAATTATGTGCCAAAAAAGAAAAATGGTTTATTTCTTTGAATATAAGCAACTAATGAAAACAAATAGAAAAATAAAAAATGCCCATTAAGGGACGAACGTTCAGAATTTGTCCATACACATAGCTGTTTTTCGCTTAATACTATTAAGATTATTTATTCAACCATAAAATAAACAGTATAAGAATTAAACAACACATCATTTAAAAAAAAAATAGAATCCAATTTCAAATCTATTAATAACCAACTGTATAAATCTATAAATACATGTCCTTTGTTCGTTGCAAATATTTTCAAAACAAACACTTAATTTAAAAATAAATGGAAAAATTAAAAATAATACAAACAAATTCAATCTATTCAAAAATAAGAATCTATCTTTGTATGGCTTTAGACTCTGATTATTTAACGTAAATCAATACAAATATCTAACCCACGTCTGATTCTCCGTTCTTATATCAAAAAAAATTCGTTGCGTTTTGTAAAACACTTACCGCAGCTTGCGGAATATTGAATTCAACAGAAACGAAGATTTCGCAGCTTGCGGAATCTTCCCGAAAGATGAAAAATTGATTTCGCAGCTTGCGGAATTTTACTGCATGCCTGAATGAACAATATGCTGTATGCGGAATCTTCCCGACAGCAATATGGATATTTCGCAGCTTGCGGAAACGTTACAACACTTGGAAACATGCAGCTTATTTCAGCAAATCAAAAACATTAACACACTATAATTAAATACTTTATATGAATAAAATGAAATTTAGTCCTTTACATTTATCCCATCTTTCAAATGAAGATGCCGGAGCAATAATTAAACTAACTTGCGACATTGCAATACCGGTTAAAACATTATTAGGCGAAATGCCTTTGGCTGCCTTAACACTAATGATAACCAATACCAATCCCTTTTTTGCTCAGATAAACAGAATGCGAAAAAGTGAATTAACAGGTCAGGTAAATGTTAAAAATAAAACCAGTGACGAAATATTTTCTGAAATCAAACGAACTGTTGTATTTCAATTGAAATCGAGAGATCTTATAAAAAAGGCTGCTGCCCGCAAACTGGAGTTTTTTTTCGGTCCCTTTTGGGAAATATCAAAACAACCCATTGCAACACAATATGAACGTTCTAAAGAAATGTTTGCAAAATATATAGCTAATGCCGAAGTAACAGAAGCAGCTACCATTATTGGAATTACAACACAACTAAGCGAACTGGAAATCGAGAACAATTCATTGGGTGAAGTTTATCTGGAACGCAATGTGGAAGTTAGCGGACGTCAGGAATCAGGCAGCAATCTTCGTCAGCCAGCCAGCGAAAGCTACCAGATGTTTTGTAATGTAATTGAAATGGCGGTTAATCTTATTCCTAATTCCACATTTTTAAATTTATTTAATAACATGGACGAACTACGAAAGAAATTTCATGCATTACTACCTCTTAATGAAATTACAATAGATGAAGAAATTGGAGAAACAGATCCGGAAGTATAAATAATTAAAGGATAAAAACTACAAATCCTTCGGGTTTTCAATTCCCGGAGGATTTTAAAAATTGAAGTTCAACGAAGAAAAAGCAATTTTTAGAAGTCCCGTATACTTTAAGGCATTAATTTACATCTTTATTTTTCTCTTCCTCTTCTTCCACAAACGGTTGCATGTAATAATCATCATCCTCATCCTCATCTTCAACCCATTGATATTCAACTTTCTGAGGGCCTTCATCCTTAAAATAAAAGGCAAAAATTAATCCGGCA
>CAIZXK010000137.1 GCA_903936865.1 uncultured Bacteroidales bacterium
AAATATGATTTATTTTTATCTTTTTTACATATTATTACTTGTTTTTATAATCTCAATTATCGTTTTAATAAAACAAAAAAGAAAATTAGAGAAACAAAATATTATCTATTCAGATGAAATAAAAAAATTAAATAACAATATTGCCACAAATAATGAAATTCATATCATTGATGATAATCAAAATGATACAGGCAATATATTAGAATATAAACAAAATCTGGATTTTGAATTAAAAAAAGCATTAATAAAAGCTGAAAATGCAAATTATCTTAAAAATGCTTTTTTAGCGAATATGAGTCATGAAATAAGAACACCCTTAAATGGGATTATTGGATTCTCAAATCTATTAGAAACAGAATTATCATTAAAAGAAAACAATGAACTTTTCGAATATGCAAATAACATCAAAGAAAGTGGAGAAAGATTATTGGATTTATTAAATAACATTATTGATATCAGCCGAATAGAAGCTCATGATTTTGAACTAACACTAACATCTTTTGTAATAATAAACGAACTCGAGGATATTTGTTCAAATTATAAACTTAAAGCTCAAGAGAAAGGTTTAACCTTTAATTATCAAATAGATGAAAGTATAACAATAAATAATGACAAAAATGCATTTAAACGTATTATTTCAAATATTTTAGACAATGCAATTAAATATACACAAAAAGGATTTATTAATCTTAATTGTGGGTATTCATTAGAAGATAAAGAAATGTATGTTAGGATAAAAGATACTGGGGTCGGAATTGATAAGGCATATTTGCCATTTATTTTTGAAGCATTTCGACAAGAAAGCTTAGGATATTCAAGATTATTTCAAGGTGCTGGACTTGGATTACCATTTGTTAATAAGTTAATTAAACTGATGGGAGGAAGAATAGAATTAGAATCAGAAAAAGCAAATGGTACAGCTGTATCAATTTATTTTGAAGTAAGTCAATCAAATGAAAATGTTCTAATTCAAAAAGAAGTAATTACAAAAACAAGTTCAATATTAAGTAGAAAGCTAAAGATTTTTATTGTTGAAGATGACAGAATAAATCGGATGCTTCTTAAGAAAATGCTTGAATCTATGGGAGATATAGTATTTGCAGTTGATGGAATTGAAACATTAAAAATTATTGAAGAATGGACTTATAAGGGAATTTATTTCGATATAATGCTTTTTGATATTAATTTACCTGAACCATGGGATGGAATTTCTTTGATGAAAGAAATTAAAAAACGCTGGAAAACATACAGGAAAATCCCGTTCATTGCTCAAACAGCCTATGCTTTAGAACGAGATAAAGATAAACTTTTAGAAGAAGGTTTTGATGACTATATAGCAAAACCAGTAGATCAGAAAAACCTTACAAATGTTATTTTAAGAAGATTAAAAAATTTATAAACAACAAATAATCAATATGAAAACAAAAATTATAATCTTATCTATCTTTGTATTTGTATTTATATTTTTAATTACAAATATTTTCGCTCAAAAACCCGAAATAAAAGATAAAGCAATATATAATGAAAAAAAAAGCTGGCTATTATCAAAATGTCCTTTTAAAAACAATTGATAAAGAAACCAATACAGAATCTGAAAAACCAAAACTTGCTTTTTCTGTCGATTTTTCGAAATACTCCTTCCCTACCGATACGTCAAAGTATAAAAAGGTATGGCATAATAATCCTATAAATCAAGGATTAACAGGAACATGCTGGTGTTTTGCTGGAACATCATTTATTGAATCTGAAATTGAAAGGACAATAAATAAAAAAGTAAAATTATCAGAAATGTTTACAGTTTATTGGGAATATGTTGAAAGAGCAAAATATTATGTAGAAAACAGAGGCAATATGTATTTTGGTGAAGGTTCTGAATCAAATGCTGTAATAAAAATAATGAAACTATACGGAGCAATGCCTTCTTATTGCTATACAGGTCGCTTACCTTCATCAACCGTTCATAACCATAGCAAAATGTATGAAGAAATGAGAAATTATCTGCAAACAGTTAAAGAAAATAATGCATGGGATAAAAATATAGTGGTTGAAACAATCAAAAGTATTTTAAATCATTATATGGGAGAACCACCAACATCATTTAATTATGATAATAAAACATATACACCCAAGGAATATATTTCAACTATTTTGCAAATTAATCCTGATAATTATTTTAGTTTTATGTCCACAAAAGAATTAAAATATAATCAAAAAGGTTTATTGGATGAACCCGATAATTGGTGGAAATGTGATGATTATTACAACTTATCATTGAATGATTATATTAAATTACTAACAAATTCCATTTTAAAAGGCTTTTCGGTTGCTATATGTGGTGACGTTTCCGAACCAGGTTATAATGCTCAAACACAAGTTGCTATAATACCTACATTTGATATTCCTTCAGCTTATATAGATGAAGATTCTAGATTGTATCGATTTGAAAACAAAACAACTACAGACGATCATTGTATTCATATTGTTGGAATTCAGAATTTTGAAGGCAAAAACTGGTTTTTAATAAAAGATTCAGGAAGTGGTGGTTTTGATGGAAATACCAAAGGATATCGTTTTTATCATGAAGATTATATAAAATTGAAAATGATGAATATTTTGTTGAATAAAGAAGCTGCAAAAGAATTTTTAAATAAAATAATAAAATAAAAGATTAATAAATGGATAATCAAAGATTAAATAAAAGAAAAATCCTAAACGATCCAGTTTATGGATTTATAAATATCCCTTCTGATTTAATCTTTGATATTGTTGAACACCCTTATTTTCAGCGATTACGAAGAATCAAACAATTAGGATTAACGCATTTAGTATATCCAGGTGCTTTACATACAAGATTTAGCCATGCATTGGGAAGTATGTTTTTAATGCATAATGCAATAGAAGTTATTAAACAAAAAGGGCATCAAATTACAGAAGAAGAATCACAGGCTGCAAAAATTGCAATTTTGCTTCACGACATTGGACATGGCCCATTTTCTCATGCTTTAGAGCATTCTATTGTTGAAAATATGAGTCATGAAATGATTTCTGATATTTTCATGAATAAATTAAATGAAATCTTTGAAGGAAAAATTTCAATGGCATTAGAAATTTTCCGAGGTAAATATCACAAAAATTTTCTACATCAATTAGTTACAGGTCAATTAGATATGGATAGACTCGATTATCTTGCCAGAGATAGTTTTTTTACAGGAGTTTCAGAAGGAATCATTGGTACAGAACGAATTATAAAAATGTTGAATGTTTGTGATGGTAAACTTGCTGTTGAAATAAAAGGAATCTATTCAATCGAAAAATTTTTAGTTTCAAGAAGGTTGATGTACTGGCAGGTATATCTTCATAAAACGGTATTGTCGGCAGAGCAATTGCTAATTAAAATATTAAAGAGAGCAAAATATCTGGCACAAAATCACATAGATGTATTTGCTACTCCAGTTTTTCAAATCTTTTTAAAAAACAATTTTTCCCAAAAAGATTTTAACAAAAACAATGATCTTATTGATAGTTTTTCAAAATTAGATGATTTTGATATTTTCACCTCAATAAAAGTATGGCAATCCCATCAGGATAAAATATTATCTGAACTATCAAAAGCATTAGTAAACAGAAAATTATATCAAATAGAAATGCAAAATAATTCATTTAGTAAAGATATAATTTCAAAGTTGAAAAATAAAATTAAAAAACAGTATAACATTAATGAAGAAGAAGCAAATTACTTTGTTTTTACAAATGAAGTTGTTAACAGTACATATGATTTCAAACAGGATAATATCAACATCCTGCTAAAAAACAATACAATTATTGACATTTCTGAAGCATCGGATCAACTTAATGCCTCTTTTTTGGATAAAGAAGTAAAAAAATATATTTTATGCTATCCAAAGGACAGATATCTATCTCATTGATATTATAAAAAAAATTAAAAATGTAAAGATTTAAAAAACAAAAAAACAGTAAAAAACAAAAAATATATTTTACTTTTGCATAAAAATACAATTAATGAAATTTACCGCACAACAAATTGCCGATACATTAAATGGCAGAATTGAAGGAAACCCTGAAGTTGCAATTTTTAAATTATCTAAAATTGAAGAAGGAACTGAAGGAAGTTTGTCATTCTTAGCCAATAAACTATATACTCCATATATATATACAACTGAAGCATCAGCAGTTATAGTAAATAATGATTTTGTTGCCGAACAACCAATAAAAACAACTTTAATCAGGGTAAATGATGCATATACTGCATTTGCAAATTTACTTGAGTTTTACAATCAAGTAAAACTGAACAAAACCGGTATATCTCAAATGGCATTTATTTCTAATAGTGCTGTTTATGGTACTAATAACTACATAGGTGAATTTGCTTATATTGGAGAAAACGTAAAACTTGGAAACAATGTTAAAATATATCCTCAAGCATATATTGGCGACAATACAAAAATTGATGATAATACAACTATTTATCAAGGTGTTAAAATTTATTCAGATATTGAAATAGGCAAAAACTGTATGCTGCATGCAGGAGTTGTTATTGGTGCTGATGGCTTTGGTTTTGCACCACAAGCAGATAATAATTACCAAAAAGTTGCACAAATCGGGAATGTTATTATTGAAGATAATGTTGAAATTGGAGCAAATGCAACAATTGACAGAGCTACATTAGGATCAACAATCATTAGAAAGGGTTCTAAGATTGACAATCTTAATCAAATAGGGCATAATGTTGTTATTGGAGAAAACACAGTTATGGCTGCTTTATGTGGAATTGCAGGGTCTACAAAAATTGGTAACAATTGTATGATTGGTGGTCAGGTTGGCATTGTTGGTCATATCAGTATTGCTGATAATGTTAAGATAGCTGCTCAATCAGGAATTACTTCATCAATAAAAAAAGAAGGTGAAATTCTTTTGGGTTCTCCTGCTTTCAATGCAAGTGACTATAAAAAAGTGTATGTTCATTTTAAAAATCTTCCAAAACTAGTAAAAAGAATAGACGAATTAGAGAAAAAAATTAAAGAATTAGAGAAATAATTAGATTTTCAATAAAATATCAATCAGGCTGTTAACTTCTTCTGTTCTTTTACTATCTACATCCTTTAAAAAAGTAGATTTCATGGCTTTAAGTATAAGTATTAAAATTTTACTATTGCTACATGGTAAATAATACTCACTATTAAAATCTAAATTCATTTGTTTTATAAACAAATCAACCTCTCTGATTGAAAATACAATTCCTTTATTAAAGGGATTGATATAGAATAATATATCCTGTTTTGTTATCGTTTTTCTCGTTTTTGTATAAGCAAGTATAAAATTTTGTGGCAAATCAACTCCATATACTGGTAAATGAAGACTTTGAGCTAAAACCAAATATAAAATTCCTAATGAAAGAGGAGTCCCTTTTTTCGTTTCCAGCAAATTATTTATAAACAAAAAATTAAATGCATTTGGATTGTCACGATTTGATTTAAAATTGTGAATATCAAAAAAAACATGATTCAATACTTTAACTTGTTCTAAAGCAGTAAGGTTTGGGTTAATTTCCAGCCAAATATCTTTTTTTATAAGATTTATTTTATCGATAATATTATCAATATTTAAATCAGGATAATGATATTTTGAAACTAAAATAAACCCATTTAACAAATTCTCATTATCAGTCTCACGCCAGATTACAAGTTCACTTTGTATATAATTGAAATTGATTGTATGAATTATATTTTCAACCCGGGCTTGAATTAATTCATCAAAAGAATTTTCCCATACTTCTTCTAAAACAGGAATGATTTCGACTCCATAAGAAAAAATACGATTTTGAATATTTATATAATTTAATTCGTTTGGTTCATCGAGCAGACTCACCAATGCTTTTAATTCATTATCAACCATATAAATACATTATTTAGTAATACTATGTTGAAATTCTATCTAAAATAGTTTCTACCAATTTTTTTACAGGTTTTTTATAATCTGTACTGAATTGTTTTGAAACACGATTTGCAATTAAAACACAAATAGTTAAAGTTTGATGTCCAAGCATTGCTCCCAACCCATAAAGTGCAGATGTTTCCATCTCCAAATTATTAATTCTATGACCATTATATTGAAATGACTCAATTTTCTCGTTAATATCTGGATATGCTAGCTGCAATCGAAGCTGACGCCCCTGAGGTCCATAAAAGCCGGGAGCTGTAGCAGTTATTCCGGTAGAAAATCCTTTTCCTAATTTTTGCATGAGAATATCTGAACCTCTAACTACATAAGGTTTGGGTAAATTTTCACTCCAGTTTGTATGATTTATAAATGCATTTGCAATATCTTTATCACAAACTTCCTTTGACTTTTCATAAAAATGCAACATTCCATCCAATCCTAAACCATATTCGGACATCATAAAAGAATCGACAGGCAAATCTTCTTGCAATGCACCTGAAGTTCCCAAACGTATAATATTCAACGAAGTGTGTTCTTTTTTCAGTTCTCGTTTTTGCAAATCAATATTTACTAATGCATCTAATTCATTTATAACGATATCAATATTATCAGTACCCATTCCTGTAGATAAAACACTTATTCTTTTTCCATTATAATATCCTGTATGCGTACATAATTCCCTATTCATAACTTTGAATTCGATTTTATCGAAATATGCAGATATCTCAGGAACTCTACCAGGATCACCTACTACAATAATATCTTCAGCAATATCTTCAGGATGCAACTTTAAATGATAGATACTCCCATCAGGGCTGATTATCAATTCTGATTCTTTTATTTTTGTCATCTTTAAAACAAATTAATTGTTAACTTTGTTTGTTTTTCAAAAGTAATAAATAATCTAGTTATAAACTCTTAAATATTAAAAAAAAATGTCAGAACTTAAAAATATTTTAGTTCCTATTGATTTTAATCAAAAATCACTAATTGCCCTTGAACAGGCTACGCATGTAGCGAAACTACTGAAACATGACATCATGCTTCTTTATGTTCATGAAGAAACCGGTATATTTTCAAAAATATTTTCCGATTCTCAAGGAGAAGACAAAGTACTTGAAACCATACAGTTAAAAATGGATGAAATAGCACAGCAATTCAGTAATAAATCAGGGATTTTAATAAAATCAATGATTGCAAAAGGAAAAATTCCTTCAAAAATTGTAGAAATTGCCGAAATGACCGATTCTCATATTATTATTATGGGTACCAACAGTGAATCTGAAGCAAAGAAAACCATCGGTGCAAATACTCATAAAGTATTAAGGTGGGCTAAATGTCCTGTAATTACAATAAATGGAATACATCATGAAAATGGTTGCAGAAGTATTTTGTTACCACTCGATTTATCTATTGAAACACGACAAAAAGTTACGAAAGCAATTGAAATGGCAAAGATTTTTGGAGCAACCATTAAAGTTGTTTCTGCACTCTGGTCGAAAGGAGATAAAGAAATTGTTTCAAAATTAAATTTACAACTAAATATGGTTCACAATTATATAACTGAAAGAGGAGTAAATTGTCAATCAGAAATTATTGAGAGCACAGAAACTGAAAAAACATTAATTCCAATTGTTTTAAAATATGCAGAAGAACAAGGTGATATTGACCTAATTATGATTATGACTCAAAAAGAAGTAGGTTGGATAGAATATTTTATGGATTCTAATGCACAGGAAATGATAAGAATTTCTGAAATTCCGGTGATGTGTATTGCTCCTAAGGAAATTGGAATTATTCAATCAAAAGGATTTTAAATGCATGCAGAAATAATAAATATTGGTGATGAATTACTTATAGGCCAAGTAATTAACACTAATGCCTCCTGGATGGCTCAGCAGCTTAATTCAATAGGAATAGACATAATTAAAGTTTCAATAATATCAGATGATAAAAGCTCTATCATTCAATGCATAGATGAAGCCTTCGAAAGATCTGATCTTATTCTTATTACAGGAGGATTAGGTCCTACAAATGATGACATTACCAAATATACACTCTGTGAGTATTTTAGCAGCAACTTGATTTTTGATGAAGCTACCTATAATCGAATTGAACAACTTTTTGCTGTAAGAGGATTTAAGGTTACAGAATTAAACAGAAAGCAAGCAGAAGTTCCTGAAAACTGCATTGTTATACCTAATAATCATGGTACTGCATCAGGAATGTGGTTTGAAAAAAGTGGGAAAATTTTAATTTCAATGCCTGGTGTCCCTTTTGAAATGAAATCGATGATTTCAGATTTTATTTTACCGAAATTATCGGAAAATATCAATTTTAAAATAATACATAAAACTATTCATATACAAGGAATTGGAGAATCATTTCTTGCTGATTTAATCAAAGATTGGGAAGAAAAATTACCCAAAAACATTAAACTTGCCTATTTACCCCAACCAGGATTAATCAGGTTGAGATTAAGTGCCAAAGGATTGAAAAATGAAAAATTAGAAGAGATTATCAATAAGGAAATTGAAAAATTAAATTTACTGATTCCAGATCTGATTTATGGTTATGATGAAGATAGTTTAGAAAAAGTAATAGGAAAATTACTCAAAGAAAACAAAAAGACATTATCTACGGCAGAAAGTTGCACCGGTGGTTACATTTCTCATTTGATAACTTCAATGGCAGGAAGTTCAGCCTACTACAAAGGAAGTATTATTTCTTATTCCAATGAAATCAAAATTGGTTTGCTGGATGTTAACCCTTTAACCATTGAAAAATATGGTGCAGTTAGTAAAGAAACAGTTATTGAAATGGCAAATGGAGTATTAAAAAAAATGAAAACAGATTATGCAATAGCAGTTTCAGGTATAGCAGGACCAGATGGTGGAAGTATAGAAAAACCAATAGGAACAATATGGATAGCAGTAGGCAATAATAAATCTATAATAACAGAAAAGTTTTTACATGGTGAGGATAGAGGACGAAATATCAGAAAAGCAGCATTGAGTGCTTTAAATATGTTAAGAAAAGTTATACAGTCTGATTGTTGATAAAAAACACAATGAATTTTTAGCGAAACATTTGTATTTATCAAAAAATTATGTAATTTTGCACTCCATTTTTAAAATGAATCAATAAAAAAACAATAAATAAGATGTCTAAAGTTTGTGATATTACCGGAAAAAAAGTGATTACTGGAAACAAAGTATCTCACTCAAATATAAAAACTAAAAGAAGATTTTATCCTAATCTTCAAACAAAGAAATTTTATATTCCTGAAGAAGATTGCTGGATTACATTAAAAGTATCAGCAAGTGGAATTAGAAATATCAACAAAAATGGCATTTCTGCCTGCTTAAAAAAAGCTGAAGAAAACGGCTTAATTATTGTAGGATAATTAAATACAAAGATTTTAAAAAGAGGCTGAGTTAAAACTCAGCCTCTTTTTTTTACCGTTATCTGATTTATTTCAACCTTAAACTTTTTATAATATATTTTATTGATTTGATGTATTACTTTTACAACATCATTAATCTAAAGTATAAAAAAATGAGAAAAATTACTCTTTTTATCGTGTTAACTATTGGAATAGCAACACAATTAGTATCACAAACAGATTATCGTGATACACTTTCAATAAACAATATAAAAGCATTGGTTAGAGCTGGTGGAGTCCAATTTTGGGAACCTAATCAAAATAATCAGTTCGACACATCAAACAGATCAGTTTACGAATTTCCAAAAAATAGTGGAAAAAATACTATTTTTTGTAGTTCATTGTGGTTTGCAGGAAAAGACATCAACAATAATATCAGAATAGCAGCTGAAACTTATAATGAGAATGGTACAGACTTCTGGACAGGACCTCTTTCAGATGATGGGAGTGCAAGTACAAATCAATTTAATGTAAACAACTGGAATAAAGTATGGGGTATTAATAAACAAGATTTAATTAATTATTTAAATAGTTCATCTTATCCTTCTAATCCGCCACCTTTTGTTTTAAATTGGCCAGTTTATGGAGATACTACGCAAAATCAAAGTTTTTTGCTTGCTCCTTTTGTTGATATTGATAACAATGGAATTTATCAACCTTATTTGGGAGATTATCCAAAAATTTTTGGAGATCAATGTTATTTTTTCATTATAAATGACCAAAAAATTCATAACGAATCACATGGGCAAGCTCTTGGTTTAGAAATACATGTATTTGCATATGCATTTTACAATCTGAATGACACATCTTTAAATAATACCATTTTTTACAAATATAAAATTTTTAATAAATCAATTAATACATATACTGATTGTTATATAGGTTTTTATAACGATTTTGATATTGGTTATTCGTTTGATGATTATTTAGGATGTGATGTTGAACTTTCGACATGTTATGCATACAATGGCAATTTATATGATGGAGATGGTCAAAATCACAGTTATGGAGTTAACCCTCCAGTTCAGGGAATGACTATTCTTAAAGGAGCAAAAATGAATCCTGATGCTTTGGATAATCCTAAATTAGATATTAATGGCAATCAAATTTGTGACTATTCTGTAAATGGAAGATACTTTGGTGATTCATATATTGATAATGAAAGATTTGGAATGTGTAATTTTGTACACTTGGATAATTCTTCAGGAACTTATGGAAGTCCAGAATATCCAATTGATTTCTTCAATATATTATCAAATAATCTATTAAAATGGGGCATTTACCATTATGATACTTCTAGCAATTATGTTAATGCACGATTTGCATTTCCAGGATTAACAGATTCTACAAATTGGGGCACAGATTGTGGTAACAGACCTTTTCCTAATAACTGGAATGAAGCACTTTCAATCAATCCCCCAGGTGACAGAAGAGGTGTTTCATCAATGGGTCCCTTTGCATTTCATCCAAATGGAATACAAGAAATTGATATTTGCTATACAACTGCATCATCAATTTCTTCTCTAAATCAAACTATCAGCCATATTCAAAATTTAATGTTATTATCACCCGAAATTTTTCAGGGATATGTTGG
>CAIZXK010000138.1 GCA_903936865.1 uncultured Bacteroidales bacterium
CTTAACATAATAACTCCAGCTTATATAATCCTTATTAATCATGGTTCCATAACCCTCAATTGTATTTCCATTTAGGGTTTGCTTAGGCAATATTACAGATTTACCACTTACAATTGCAAAAGCTGTTGCGTTTAAGCTGGCAAAATTTTGAAGTTTAATATTGTCATCTGTATTAGCATCAATAGTTATAATACAATCGAAATATAAATTTTTCGCTACAGGTGTTTCTGTGCAAGTCCACGAACCAATATAATCATTTCGTGTAGTTGTATCAATTACGGTATTATCTTTTTCGCATGAAACCAATACAATTGCAATAATCGATAATCCTAAAACCTTATTTTTCCATGATGTTTTCATATTTCCATTTATTAAATTTGAAATTTATAAAGCAATATTTATGCCATTGATATCAACAACTATTTTCTTTGCAAATTTATTAAAGAATTTTGTAAAAAGATTTTTTTAATTTACCTAAAATCCGCAAGGATTTTTATTAGTGATTTATTATTAGATATTTACAATATTTTATCGTTATTTATTTTTCATTATAAAATTCGTTTAATTAGTTTAATTCGTGGCTAACAGAAAAAAATATGAGGATATAAGGTTTAGCCCAACTTAGAATCAATAAAGATTTTTTCAATATTTTTGGATAGAACATCCTGTAAGAAGTTTAAAAAATCTTTAAAAACATCACCTTAAATAATAAAAACAGCTTTATAGTTGTTATAAGAAATTAAGTTTGTGTTTGTGTTTTTAAAAATATTAACTTAGCACTCTGATTTTTCATGTTGCAATATTATTTATTGAATGAAGTTTGGTTTATATAAGAAATTAATTAGTAAGCAATTAAAAGTAACATTTGTCATCTGTTGCTTTATTTTTCCGCTTTTTACTTCTGCTCAGTTTTACAGCGGGATGCAATTGGACTTTGGGAAAAACCGTGTTCAATATGATGATTTCTTCTGGACTTTTTATCGCTATGAAAAATTTGATGTATATTTTTACCTTGGTGGAAAACAATTAGCAAATTTTGCATCAGAATATACGTATAAGTATTTGAAAGAGATAGAAATAAAACTCGATTTTGAGGCAGATGATAAAATGCAACTGATTGTTTATAATAAATTGTCAGACTTTAAACAGAGCAATATTGGATACATTAATAACGAAAGCTATAATACGGGAGGTTTAACAAGAATTTCGGGTAATAAAATATTTTTGTATTTTAATGGAAGTTATGCCGATTTTCAAAAACAAATAAGAGCTGGAATTGCCGAAATCGTTTTCAATCAGATGATGTTTGGAAGCAGTATTACAGCTCAGATTAAAAATAATACTATTTTTACAATCCCTGTATGGTATTCCGAAGGACTTACTTCTTATATTTCAGAAGATTGGAATTCTGATATTGATAATATTGTACGGGATGGATTTTTAACAGACCGATATAAGAGATTCAATTTATTAACCGGGAATGATGCCATTTATGCCGGTCATTCTTTTTGGCGATTTATTGCTGAGAAATATGGTGAAAAAAATATTTCCAACATAGTCTATATGTCAAGGGTAAGTCGTAATATTGAAACAGGTTTCCAGTATGTGTTGGGAATGACTTTTAATAATATTATTGCTGAATGGATGGAGTATTATAAGGAAAAATATGCTGTCTCAGATAGTAAAACACTTCCCGAAACAGGTTCTTTCCTGAAAAAAACCAAATCATCAAGAGTGTATCAGCGATTGAAAGTTAGCAGCGATGGTAATCACAATGCTTATGTTACCAATGAAATGGGACAATATAAAGTTTGGATTTTTGATGCTGAAAAAAAGAAAGCCAAAAGAATCATGAAGTCGGGTTATCGTCTCGACGAAAAAACAGATTATTCCTATCCATTGCTTGCCTGGCATCCGGGAGGCGAAATATTGGCAATTATCACTGAGAAAAATGGATTAAATTATCTTTATCTTTATAATTTGCAGGAAAAAAGGTTTGAAAGGATTTTGCTTCAGTATTTTTCTCGCATACTCAGTTTCTCTTATTCCAATAATGGTCAGTTAATTGTAATGTCTGCGGTTCAAAACGGACAATCCGATATATTTGTATATAATATGGCCTCCCGATCGCATGAGCAAATTACAAAGGATTATTTTGATGATGATAACCCGGCATTTATAAATAATTCAAAACAGATTATTTTCAGTTCAAATCGTTCAGGAGATACAATTAGCTTTACTGAAAATTCGATGAAAGAGTTGAATCCCAATAAGGATTTGTTTTTATATGATTATTCAACCCGCAAAAAGATAATGCGACGAATTACAAAAACTCCTAATGTAAATGAGATTTTTCCAATGGAATACGATAATTCCACTATAAGTTTTATTAGCAATGAAAATGGTATAAACAACAGATATATTGCAAGTTTTGACAGTGTTATCAGCCATATTGATACTACAATCCATTATCGGTATATAACAAAATATTATCCCATAACTAATTCCAGGCAGAATATTTTAGAAC
>CAIZXK010000139.1 GCA_903936865.1 uncultured Bacteroidales bacterium
CTGAAAGGAGTTGTGAGTAAAGATCATATACATATGCATATAGAATATCCTCCACGATTAAGTGTGAGTGATATTGTAAAACGATTGAAGGGTAGAAGTTCTCGGATATTACAGATGGAGTACCCCCACTTAAAAAAGCGTTACTGGGGAAAACATTTTTGGGCAATAGGCTATGGGGTATGGAGCACAGGAGTTATAACAGACGAAATGGTTCAAGAATATTTGGAACATCACAAAGATGATTCAAATAAGGATTATGGAAATATGATATTAGAATAAGATATAAAAAATTTCATTTTTTACCTTGTTCTTAAAACTATGGATTTCCAATCCATAGTGGTTTATTTCAATTTTTCCTTGTTCTGAATTAGAAGGTACCTCGCTATCATCTGGTGTATATTTGGGGTCAACTGAAGGATTGTTTTTATAATATGGTTCATAACCCTTTTTGTGTTCTTCTCTGTATGATTTATTGGTTACTTTTTTCCCTTTAATAATGTTTTTTAAATGCAGGTTTATTTCATGTGCAATTGTTTTTACTTTACTTTTACTTGGATTTCCTTCATCGATAATTACTGCACATTGCTTAATACCTTGTTTTTTTCTTTCAAGAAAAATCTCTTTCGTTATACCAAGAGTTTGAAATATATAATTATCATAACCATTTCCTCTTTCAGCTGCTCCAGTTAAACTTTCTTCTGAATAAGATATTCCGTAAGCTTCCTGCATATATGCGACACCAAAATAAATATATACTTTATCCTTTAATTCTGGTTTTGAAATATCTTTATAAAGAATTTTTAATAAAATATCATCACTAGAAATAACTTTATAAAAATACATTGCATTATCAAATGCATTAGGATTATTTACAATTAATTTTTCTAACCCTTCCAAATCTTTTGCTCTTATCACATCATTTTCTGCAAAACAATAGGTACTATTCCAAGTATAATCTTTAAATAATGGGTCAACACTCCAAAACCTACCAGTCTTAGAATCATATCCTCTGTATTTGAAATCCAGATGATTACCCACACCACTAACCTCATCTGTTTTCTCCTGCCCGTTGAATCCGAAACGATACTCACTAGTATTATAGTTTCTGCCGTTCATTATCATACCAAAAGGATAGTAATCCTGTGAGGATTTAATAATGGCGGCATAGCCTGTTACTGTATTAGCATTTTGTAATTCCTTTTTCTGGTCGGTAAAGGTAGTAAGTACATTACCTAAGTGGTTGCTTATTTCATAGCGTTTGGCAACAACCCCAACCCCGCTTCCCCTAATAGGGGAAGAGCCTGAGTACACGTAGTTTGTTATATTAGTGCGTTGTTGCAATGGTTTTTATTTTTTACAAATGTATGAAAGTTTTTTTAATTCAATACAATTTATATTTAGCTCTGCCAGTGTTCTTCCCCTTTTAGTGTTTATCCCGTTTTTCGGGAGGTAGTTAGATGGGGCTCGCTGATAACCATTGAAATATAAGGGCTAACTACAAAATGGGATATTGGGCACCTATTGGAAATGATCCACCGGCTAACAAAATAAAATCTGTGGATTTTTATTTAATAATAAATATAACATTAGAACTCGGATTACGCAAATACGTTCCGTAAACGCTGATTAAACGGATTTTTTAAAATGATTTGGTTTCCATTATATAAAAATCCGCTTTTATCTGCGTTTCCCAAAGGGATCAGCGTCATCTGCGTTCCGAAAAATAAATCAAAAGACTTACTATTGTTTTTAAAATATATGCTGAAATCTGTACGGATTTTTATTTACTTAATTATAAACTATAACATTATAACGCTGATGACGCGGATACGTTCCGTAAACGCTGATTAAACGGATTTTTTTTAAAATGAGTTGATTTACATTGTATAAAAATCCGCTTTTATCTGCGTTTCCCAAAGGGATCAGCGTCATCTGCGTTCCAAATAATTAATCGGCAATTGGCGAAAACTTGCAAATCAAATTTATTTCGTAATTTTGAAACATTAAAAACAAATGCTATGTTGCTGAAAATTTATCCGGAAAACCCTAATCCTAAAGATGTAAAAACAATAATTGAATGTTTGAACGATGGAGGTATTATTATCTATCCTACTGATACGGTTTATGGTATGGGCTGCGATATTTTTAAAACAAAAACCGTAGAACGGATAGCAGAAATTAAAGGTATCAGAAAAGATAAAGCTAATTTTTCTTTTATCTGCTACGATTTAAGCCATTTGTCCGATTTTGCCAAACCCATCAGCAATTCTACCTATAAACTGATGAAAAAAACATTGCCCGGTCCTTTTACCTTTATTGTCGAAGCCAGTAACAATGTTCCCAAATTGTTTCAAACCAAAAAGAAAACGGTAGGTATCCGAATTCCCGATAATGATATTATAAGAAACATCGTAAACGAATTGGGACATCCTATTATGTCAACTTCTATACACGATGAGGATGATCTGATTGAATATACTACTGATCCCGAATTAATTTACGAAAAATACTGCGATATTGTGGATATTGTAATTGATGGTGGATTTGGCGACAACGAACCATCAACAGTAGTTAGTTGCATCAACGACGATTATCAGATACTCCGTCAGGGAAAAGGTCAAATTGAAGATTATCTGTAAAATTATGCAAAAGAATATATTTAAAGGGCTTCCGGCACAATCAGATAACGAATGGACTGAAGAGCTATTTAAGAATCAGAACATTCATATCGAACGTATTGCATCTTATGGCATACCTTCGCCCGATAAATTCTGGTACAACCAGCCTACAGATGAATGGGTTATGTTAGTAAGTGGTGAAGCGGAACTGCAGTTCAAAGAACAGGCATCAATAAACTTAAAAGCCGGCGATTATGTTTTTATACCTGCCGGTAAGGAGCATAGGGTAAGTTATGTAAGCAGGGAACCCAACTGTATTTGGTTAGCCATTCATTTTAAAACCGGACAGTTATGAGTCAATCACCACCATTAGCCGAATTATTGCGGCCTTCGGTACTTGAAGATTACATTGGTCAGCAGCATTTGGTTGGCAAAAAAGCCATACTCCGCAATGCAATAGAATCGGGCAATATTCCCTCAATGATATTATGGGGACCTCCTGGAGTTGGCAAAACTACGCTGGCTCATATTATATCCAAGTACCTGAATAAAGATTTTTTCACACTAAGTGCAATTAGTTCAGGAGTTAAAGATGTTCGTGAGGTAATTGATAAAGCAAGTAAATCAGAGAAAAATGCCATATTGTTTATCGACGAAATCCATCGTTTCAATAAATCGCAGCAGGATTCGTTGCTTGGTGCTGTAGAAAAAGGCATAATCACATTAATAGGAGCCACCACCGAAAATCCTTCCTTTGAAGTAATTTCTCCTCTTTTATCCAGATGTCAGGTATATATATTGAAAAATCTGGAGAAAGAAGATTTGCTCAGTTTGCTCGAAAAGGCTTGTAAGTATTTAGAAGCAAAATTAAAAAAAGAGATAGAAATTAAGGAAACTGAAGCCTTATTAAGAATTTCAGGTGGAGATGCCCGTCGTTTGCTTAATGCTTTCGAACTGGTAGTAACTATGCAAAGTACAAATGCTAAGGTTCAGATAAACAATCAGCTGGTTTTAGATACCGTTCAGCAAAATCTGGCATTATATGATAAAGGCGGCGAAATGCATTATGATGTAATATCGGCATTTATCAAATCAATAAGGGGCAGTGATCCCAATGCAGCTGTATATTGGCTGGCACGTATGATAGCCGGGGGCGAAGACCTGAAATTCATTGCCCGTCGCATGTTGATTCTGGCATCGGAAGATATCGGCAATGCCAATCCCAATGCCTTATTGCTGGCAAATACCTGTTTTGAAGCAGTAAATAAAATAGGCTATCCCGAATCGAGAATTATATTATCGCAAACAGCTATTTATCTGGCAACATCAGCCAAAAGCAATGCCAGTTATTCGGCAATTGACGAAGCATTAGCTTTTGTTGGCAAAACCGGAGATTTACCAGTTCCGTTGCATATACGCAATGCACCCACAAAATTGATGAAAGATATTGGCTATGGAAAAGATTATAAATATGCCCATTCCTTTGAAAATAATTTTGTTGATCTTGAATTCCTGCCGGATAATATAAAAGGGAAAAAGTTTTACGAACCTCAGAACAATGCCAAGGAAAACGAAATCAGAAACCGCTTGAAATTACTTTGGAAAAACAAATATAACTATTAGAGATTCATAAGATTAATGCTTGATAAGCAAGTTGTTTTTTACTTAGTTTTTAGCTGTATTATAAAATATTAGGATTTTAGTTTCCTGAAAAGGAATTTCATTATTAAATAAGCGTTTTTTATATTGCTGAAAAACAGTAGTTTGTTTTGTTGAAATAAAAAAACTTAAAAAAAAGTGTATTTTTTTCTTAAAAAGCTACATCATTTTTATAATTAGATTGTTAATTTAAAAAAAGTCTTAGTTTTAATTATAACACATAGGAGAGACCAAAATGGCAAATTTAAGTGTAAAGTATTTAGGGTTAGAGTTAAAAAACCCAATAATTGTTGGAGCCTCCAATATTGTAAAAGATATTGATAATCTTAAACGTTTAGAGGATGCTGGAGCAAGTGCAATTGTTTACAAATCATTATTTGAAGAACAAATTCAGCTTGAGAGTCTGGAGATGGAACAAAATCTCAGGGAGTATGAAAACCGAAATGCAGAAATGACTTCTTTGTTTCCTGATATTGAACATGGTGGTCCGGAAGAACACCTGGAAAATCTAAGAAAAGCAAAAGCTGCTGTTAAAATACCGGTAATTGCCAGTTTAAATGCAGTAAATATAGAAACCTGGGTTGAATATGCAAAATTGATTCAGGAAACAGGTGTTGATGCATTGGAATTGAATTTATATTCAACGCCTAAAGATGTAGATAAAGATTGTAAAGTTATTGTAAACGAGCAACTTGATATAATATATAATGTTAAAAAGGCTGTAACTATACCCTTTAGTGTTAAAATAAGTCCATTTTATGCAAATATCCTGAACATTGCCTCCAGAATGCATGCTGAAGGTGCTGATGGTATTGTAATGTTTAATAAATTATTTCAACCAGATATAAATATTGAAAAGGAAGAATTACAATTTCCATATCATTTAAGTAATGAAGACGATAATCGTTTACCTTTAAGGTATGCCGGATTATTGCATGGAAATTTCAGAGGAAATATTTGTGCAAATACCGGAATATACACAGGTAATGATGTTGCAAAAATGTTATTGGCAGGAGCAGATTGTACTCAGGTAGTTAGTACCTTATATAAGAATGGTTTAGGATATATAAAAACGATGCTTAATGATTTGGAATTCTGGATGGAATCGAAGAATTATAAAGTGATAAATGATTTCAAGGGAAAAATTTCACGCAAAAATCTAAAAGACCCTTATGCTTACAGAAGAGCGCAATATGTGGATATATTAATGAAATCTGATGAAATATTCAAAAAATATCCTTTAAGATAGTTTTTTTGTTTACTTTTGATGTGGGTTATTCTTTTTTGAGAATAACCCATTTTTATAATGTATAATACAGAATATTAAAATTTTATAAAATGAAAAAAATGTTTAAAACTTTAATGGGTTTGATTTTTATCCTGAGTTTGTTTTCTTGTAATGTTAATAAAACAGATAATTCCGATTCGTTAACCAAAACTGAAGATTCTACTTCTATTTCCAACCCTCATTTGATGATGGCTGTGTTGTATCATCAGCAAGCTGCTGAGAGCAGAGCTTTGTATTATCAAGCTTATAATCTGGCTCAGCTGATGCTTGATAAAGATTTGGAAAACAAAAAGTTAAAAGGTAAAAGAGCTGTTGTTGTAGATATTGATGAAACGATACTGGATAATAGCCCTTTTGAAGCAGCAATGATTACAAGAAATGCTAAATTCCCCGAAGATTGGGAAAAATGGACAGAATTAGCTAAAGCAAAGGCATTACCCGGTTCTGTCGAATTTTTAAAATATGCAGCTGATAAGGGTGTTGAAGTTTTTTATGTTACCAATCGTAAACTTGCTGAAAGAGAAGCTACAATAAAGAATTTGCTGGAAGCTGAATTTCCGATGGCAGATACAAATCATATATTCGTAAAACTGGATAAATCTTCTAAAACCGAACGTCGGAATAAAATTATGGAAGATTATCGTATTGTTTTATTGGTTGGCGATAATTTAACTGATTTTGATGGTGTATTTGATAAAGCTTCACCAGAAGATCGTACAGCCAAAACAGATGAGTTTAAAAATGAATTTGGCAGGAGATTTATTGTTTTACCAAATGCAATGTATGGCGATTGGGAAAAAGCAATATATGAGTATAGCAAAACTTCTTCTCAAAATGATAAAGCTGAAATCAGAAAAAGTGTTTTAAGAGATTTTTAATATTTTTATGATGACTGAAGTTAAGCTGGAAATGAGAATTCTTATTCTTTTATTTCCAGCTTTTTATTTATAGTTGATTAATAATCCAATTACTATAAGTATTTACAAAACCAGGAATTCATTTTTTCTCCTTAATTTTGCAATTCTAATAAATATAACTAAAATGAATAGTATTGAAGTGTGTTTTACACCCAAATTATATAGTGAAATAATTACGAAAGAGAACTTTATAGTTGTAATGGTGGATATATTAAGAGCCAGTACCTCAATATGTGCAGCTTTTGGAAATGGAGTGGAAACTATTATTCCGGTTGCTTCATTGGAAGAAGCTAAAAATTATAAAGAAAAAGGCTATCTGGTAGCATCTGAAAGGGAAGGTGTTGTATTGGGTTTTGCTGATTTTGGCAACTCAGCCTTTAATTTTATGACCGAAGAAGTAAGAGGGAAAACGATAGTTTACAGCACAACCAATGGTACTCAAGCTATTGAAATGGCAAAAAATGCAGAAGGTCTTACGGTTGGTTCGTTTTCTAATTTAACTGCATTAAGCAGATGGTTGATTGCTCAGCAAAAAAACGTCGTTATCCTATGCGCCGGCTGGAAAAATAAATTTAATTTGGAAGATACGATTTTTGCGGGTGCATTATGTGAAAATTTATTGCAATCAACTGAATTTAAGATGCACTGTGATTCAGCAGAAGCCGCCCTCGATTTGTGGAATATTGCCAGAACAAATCCCCTGAATTATATTCAAAAAGCTGCCCATCGCGAACGCTTACGCAAACTTAATCTGGATGATGTATTGGAATATACTTTTCAAACGGACACTACCAATGCAGTTCCAATACTATTGAATGGAATATTGAAAAATAATACTGATATTATTTAATTAGTTAAAATATTTAAATCCATAACATTAGTTTGTCCTTTTTAATTTAGAAGGGAAATGAATTTAATATATTTTCAATCAGTAGTTTAGGCTATTCATCAATTAATATGATTTATACTATTAAATCAAATTTATCTTTTTTATTTACCTTTATCAATACAATAGTTCGTTAAACTTTGACAAAGTTTTCAATAACTGCGACTTACAAAAGTTTAAAGAAATATTGTCATTATAATACGTTGATTAATAATATTCAATTCTCATCAACTTTTTAGGAATTATTTTGTTATTATTATTTCATTTAATTAATTATAATTCTTTGATTTGTGTTAATTTTCATTGAAAAATAATCATGCATAGAAAGTGAAGTATATTTTTGATTGTGCTCATCAGATATAATTGTATTATTAATCTATAAATGCTTACAATTCTTTACTTTACTATTAATTAATGAAAGACTTTTATGTAATTTAAAAGGTAATTTCTTTTTATTATTGTTTTTTTAGATAAGTAATTGATTACAAATATTTAATCATATTTGCTTGCATCAGTTTCTTCCTTAATCGTTTAATAACTAAAATACAAAAGACAATGGAGCAGAATTTCGACAATTATACAGAAGAAGATTTAAATGTATGGTCATTTTTATTTAAACGCCAACATGAAAATCTAAAAGATAAAGCGAGCTCTGATTATATACAGGCACTTAATAATATGAGTGAAGTATTGAATATGAATGAACTCCCTGATTTTAAAAAAATAAACAAATGGTTTGCTGATAAAACACAATGGCAAATTGAGTGTGTACCTGGGATAATTCCTGTTGATGAGTTTTTTAATATGTTGGCAGAAAAGAAATTTCCTTCTTCAACTTGGTTAAGATCAATAGATAAATTGGATTATCTGGAAGAACCTGATATGTTTCACGATATCTTTGGTCATATTCCTTTATTATCGAATCCATCCTATTCTGAGTTTATGAATCAATTTGGAAAAATCGGGCAAAGGTTTATTTCCAATGAAGAGAAGTTATTGATGTTGCAAAGATTATATTGGTTCACTATTGAATTTGGTTTAATTAAAGAGCAAGACCAAAATAAAATATACGGTGCCGGAATTATTTCTTCTTATGGTGAATCAATAGAATGTATTAAATCTAAGGAAATAGAACATTTTGAATTTGACATGGATAGAATAATAAATACAGTAATTTGCATTTCGGAAATGCAACCTTATTATTTTATTATTGAAAATCTGATTCAATTAAATAAATCATTCGATAAATTAATTTTAAAATGGGAAGAAAATGAAATGGGAAGTTAAAAATAATAGGTTAATGCAGGAATTTGATTTTAAAAATCAAACAGAGCTTGCAACGTTTATACTTGAAATTGCTAAAAGAGCTGATGCTTTAGATCATCATCCGGATATGACAATTACGAAGTGTTCTCATCTTAAAATAGAATTATTTACACATACAGAAAACAAAGTGAGTGATTTGGATTTCAATATGTCGGAAATAATAAATTCTATTTATGTTGGTTTTAAGAATAATAGTTGAAAAATCTTTTAAGATACTTTAAAATCGTATTTTAAGTCGGATTAAACGCAAAAACCTTTTCCTTATCTTGTAACTATATTTATGAGATAAGGAAAAGGTTTTTATTTATTCTGATTTTATTTCTTCGTTAATAGGTTCATCACCAGTAGCTCCAGCAGCAGCCATCCGTTTAATAAAGTCGTTGCGTTTTCTTTCTGTTGAAATATAGTATGAATATGCAGGTTTTCCTGATTCAGCTTCAACTCTACGTTTTTCTGGTTTTTCCTGAGTTATAAAATCATTGAAATCCTTTAATGACGAAAAGGCTTGCATCAGGTTATTGCTGTAATTAAAGAAATACCATTCCGATTCGTCTAATTCAAGATAAACCGTTAAAACATCACCACTACGTTTTTTTACAATCTGGATTATACCTTTTACATACTTGTTAACCTGAGTTTTACCGATATTTCCAATTCCTATTTCTCCTAAGGAAATAAAAGATTTGGTTATTGAATCGTATCTTAGCTTTACATCAGTTAAAAGCATTGTATATTCTAATTTATCCGGAACCTTACGCAAAGCACCATACATATTTATTTCATTAACAATTCTTTCAGCTTCTTTTTCACCTAAAATCTCAGTAAAGGCCTTTTTGATTTTTCCAGTTGATGAACTTTCAACACCAGTAAGGCTATTGTTGATAAATAAGCTTTGACCCATCATTTTCAATGCCTCAGGATGAAAGAAGAAATTTATCGGCATTACCAAATCAAAAGTAGCTTCATTGCTTCTCATATTATTAGTAACATTACCAAAACTATTCATTTCAACCCTACCAAGTTTTGTTCCTAAATTGATGTTTCCTTCTCCGGTTGTAACACAACCATTAATATCCATAACCAACATATTTCCCAATGTGTCAGGATTTAACAATTTAGTTTTGGAAGCAACACGGTATTCTTTTTTATCCTTTAAATAAGTTATAAAACCATTAGCAGAAACTACGGCCGTGTCGCTGTAGAAACGTTTAGGACCTGCAAAAGAAGTGTAAATCTGACCTGTATTTGAATATAAAACAGCTGAAGCCAGTTTTCTTCCATTAATATCCTTTGGCTCACCATCAATAGGAATCATTATATTTTTGGGGTTTATTTCCGAATCAAACTTTAACCAGGTTCTATCTGCCAAGTCACAAGTATGATGAATTTGAGCACCTCCAACAAATTTCAGAAATTCCTTATTCGCTTTTAATTGTACATCCCCATTAAAATCAAATGCCGGACTTAAAGCAAAATCAGATGAATCGGAAATATAACCATTTGCATAGGTACGTTTATTGGGGTCAATACCTATTTTGTCAAAATATATCTGTTGTTTATTATCATTTTCATCTATGTAATCATAAAACCCTTTGGCAACATAATTACTTTTACCAAGAATTGCAACGGAAGCATTGTAAATATTATGATATTTTTTGGCAGTATCGGCTAAGATATTTGATTTTACAAATTGTTGCATTTCAGCCTGTCTGTAAATAATAACCTTGCCATCATTTGGAGCAATTGCGGCATCACCAACTCTGATAAGTTTAACATGTTCAGCTGTTAAGATATATTCTTTCATGTTAAAGACAGCTCTTGATGATCTAAAACGTAGTGAATCCTGTGAAGGGTGAGTGGAAACGAAATCAGATCCAGGTAAATCTACTGACAATAAATCCTTTAAAGGAAGTTTGTCTATCCCTTCACTACCTAATTTAATAGTATTTCTTAATGCAATTTCTTCTTTATCCATTGCCCAATCCAAGAAATCCATATAACAAATATATCTGTTAATAGGGAAGTTAACTCTTGAAACACCTCCATTTGATTTAAATTCACCGGTTCGTTTTTTGAAATCAATATGTGATTTATAGTTTTCAGTATTAAATGCCAAATCAGTTAAATCATAAGTTCTCAGGCGGAAATTTGCAGTATCCGAATCAAAGAGATGTTGTTTGAATTTATACAAATTTGATTCCATTTCAGCTTTTTCGAAAACCATATTCCCTCTGCCACTTAAGCCTTGAGGAGTAAGAACGACTCTTCCACTTAATCTGGATTCATTATTATACATAACAAAAGCACTGTCAAGCTGATCTGCAATTAATGAATCCTTATAAGGACGCCAATGTTCTTTAACATTAGTAGCAGCTAATTGAGGATATTCCGTTAAAGTTGTTTGTTCTTTAATGTCAAAAGTTTGAGCAATTGTATTCATGGAATCCGGCAGGAAAATAAAATTATCAGACTTAGAGACTGAGGTTAAATATTCCAATTTCCCTTTTCCTCTTAATCCTATATTACTCAGATCTATCTTATCGTAATACCTTCCTTTTCCTCCATAATTAGGCAATCCGTCAGCAGGTGTGTTTTTTACAAATCCTAACGAATAATCAGGTTGAACTTTTAAAGGTTCTATTATATCAGGGAAAATTCCAGCTGACGTTAAATTACCTTCAAATTTAAGTTTTTCTGTTTGAAAGTCATCCAAGCTATCAATTGAGAATGGTTTAACATGAAAATAAAATTTATCTTTTGTATATACACCGTGTTGAATTTCTGGTTTGTTATAATAAACATAAGCAGCTTCCTTGCTATTGAAAACCGGATATTGGGTAAATTTTTTCAAACCAGATTTATTTGTAGGATAATCTACCAGAATATCACCTTTTAAATCCTGAATTACAGTTTTTACCCGTACTAAAGGGCGTTCACCTTTATCATCAGTATTAAAAGCCAAAACCTTAAAACTCATTGAGTCAATAACAGGCATATTTAATTTGAAATCGTCATAAAGAAAGGAACAACCTTTGGCAAAATAATCGAAACGACCCGCATGAATTCGACCGGAAAATAAGAAATCCCGATTTTTCTTCACCAATACTTCCTGTTTACTTGGAAAAACAAAAACGTTTTGTGAATCACTTAGCAGAACAACAGGAACGCCTTTTATTTTCAGATCAAAATCCAGAAGACTTAAGGATGCATTAATATCATCAACTACAGTTGAATGAAACTGTATTATATCGTAATCTGTTTTTTTATTTAATGCTTTAATATATTCAAACACCCTATCTTTTACATAAACTAATTCATCATCAGCATCATAGATTAAAAATCCCATATTAGCCAAACGGATTAGCATTGCTTTTACCTGTTCGGGTTCAATTCTCATTTGCTTAGAGAGGTCATCAACGGTTATTTCTTTTGTATCATAAGCTTCTGCATATTTTTTTACTCTGTACAGAGGATTTATTTCATCAATACCCTGTAGCTTATTAAATCTTGCTTCAGAATAATAATTGGAAGATTCAAAAAAGGCCTCGCTGGTTCTTCCCGGAACTTTTATCATACTAAAGTCAATATTAGGCTTTTCCATTTTCCAATACAAAGCTTCAAAATACATATCCAATTTATGATATGTATCAAAAAAGGGGCTTGCAGAAATATCATTCATTCCCCTGATTAAAGTAAGTTCTTTCGTATCATTTATGTATTTCATTTCCAAGCCTGGATGATAGATTGAATCACCTTTCCAGTAAATACTTATTGCTGCAAAACTTGAAGAAATCCTGTCAATACGGATTGTATATGCTTTAGAAGCTGTTACAACAAAAACTTTTCCATCTTTTTTAAAGCTTAAATATGCATCCTGAAATCGATCACCCGTTCCTATTAATTTTCCACCATTCATTGCAAAACCACCTTCATAGTCAATATCCTGAAAAATATTTTTTATTGCAATACGTTTATCATAAGAATTAAACCTCGGATAAGAAGCCTTATCTTCAGAAACATCAGCTAAAACCTTTTCAATTAAAGTACCTGATAAATAGGATTTAAAATACATTTTATTATAAAACTTAACTGAATCAGCATTATATTTTGCGAATTTTAAATTAATTTCATATTTATCAAGCAATGCATGAACATCATCCAGATAAAAACCAGCTCTTTCCCAACTTACTTTACCTGTTGAGCCAACCCATTTGCTTTCAAGAGGATAAAAAACACCCTTGGTATTTAATATAACAGAACTATCTTTATTTGCCTGACACACCAAATCCAATTTAGGAAAAATAATCTTGATTGTTGAATCATTTTGGAAAAAATAGTCATTACTTGTTGAATACCATTTCGTTGCCTTTGAATTATATAAATAATTATTATTTAATAAATCAGTGGTTGTTTCAACAAATGGAAGAAAATATCTGCTGGTTTTAGTATCAAGCAAACCAGAAATCCCTTTTAACCAAGCATTAAAACTTTTCTCATCTTGTTTGCTGTTTTTAAAATCAATTATACAACTATAAAATGAAAAAAAATGAGGAAAAGCCCGCATTTTAGCTTTTAACATCAAATTTGATATGGAAAATAGTTGATTTTTTTGGTTATCATCAATTAAAGAAGAATTCCATGTTGCAGAAAAATTCATAAGCATAGCCTGAGCTTTCGCTATTTGATCTTTATCAGCATTTCTATCTTCTTTAAAAAAGGTATTCAATTCATCCAAAAAGAATGTCTTATCTTTTGAAAAATTTCTGATACTTTGTGAAAATGAAAATTGTAGTGAGGTTAATATAAACATCACTACAATTAAAATGAAACGTTTTCCAAACATTTTGATAATATTATTTTAGAAACCTAATAGCAACCCAATTATTTTTAGAAATATAACGATCAAAGTTTAAATTATATTTTCCACATTCTTCTTTTATTGCAGGTATATCCTGCTCGTAAAAACCGCTCATTAGCAATATGCCATTGTCATTCAGAGAATTGGCATAAAATTTAATGTCATTTAATAAAATATTACGATTGATATTTGCAATTATTACATCAAAATATAGGTTAGTCAAGGAATTAGCATCGCCTAAAATTACGTTAATTTCAGGTTCATTATTTTTTAAAATATTTTCAAGTGAATTATTATATGCCCATTCATCATTATCGATTGCAAAAACTTTGCTGCTGCCTCTTTTGGCTGCAAGAATTGCCAATACACTTGTTCCGCAACCCATATCCAATACCGATTTCCCTTTTAAATCCTCTTCGAGTAGAAATTCAATCATATTGGAAGTAGTTTCGTGATGAGCAGTACCAAATGACATTTTTGGTTCAATAATTAAATCATACTCAACATCTTTATTCTCAGGATGAAATGGAGCTCTAATACCACATTTGTTCTTGATTACAACGGGTTCATAATTACTCTCCCAGATTGCATTCCAATTTTCATCTTCAACTATTTGAAACGTATAAGTAAAAATAGAAGGATTTGTTTTAATAATTTGTAATTCAACAATCTTTTTTTCATCAAACTCATTTTCCTGAATATAGGCAAGAAATCCTTCTTCATTTTCAACAAAGCTTTCAAATCCAATTTCTCCTAATTCAACGATAAGTATTTCGCTTAGCGGAGTTACAGCTAGTGTTTTTACATTTAATTCTATGTAATTCATTATTTTATTTTAAAAAGAATCAATAATTTTCAAGAAATCATCTGCTTTAAGAGATGCACCACCAATTAATCCTCCATCAACATCAGAATTTGCGAATAATTCTTTAGCATTTTGAGCATTGCAACTACCTCCATATAAAATACTTGTATTTTTAGCTATTTCTTTACCATATTTATCACTAATTAAGGAACGAATAAAGGCATGCATTTCCTGAGCTTGTTCAGAAGTTGCTGTAACACCTGTTCCAATAGCCCAAACAGGTTCATAAGCAATAATTATTTTCGCAAAATCTAAAGGTTCAAGACGAAAAACTGCATTCTCTAACTGATTTTTTACAACATCAAAATGTTTATTTGCTTCACGTTCAGGCAATAATTCTCCACAGCAGAATATTGGAAGAATGTCATTTTTTAATAAAAGTTCAGCTTTTAGGAATAATTGTTCATCTGTTTCATTAAAATATTTTCGTCTTTCAGAATGTCCGATTATACAATATTCAATTCCCATTGAATGTAACATATTTGCCGCAACTTCTCCAGTATAAGCCCCAGATTCAAAATTACTTACGTTTTGAGCTCCAACCGAATAATGACTTTCCTGAGCATAATCCGTTATCATTTCCATGTAAGTAAAAGGGGGACAAAGCACTACATCAACATTGCGGAGGTTGGCTTCTTCCAAACCTTCTACAATTTCATTAATTAAATCATCAGCTTCCTGAAAAGTTTTATTCATTTTCCAGTTTCCTGCAACAATTTTTCTTCTCATGATATATATATTAAAATTTAAGTTACTCTAATTCTTGGATCTAACAATCCGTATAAAATATCGACAAAGATATTGATAATTACTAATATAATTGAGATAAAAAGTAAAACTCCCATTACAACCGGGAAATCATATTTTTCTAAAGCATCCACAATGATTACTCCAACACCTTTCCAGTCAAATACATATTCTACAAAAACCGCTCCTGCCATTAGTGATGCCAACCAACCGGAAACTGCTGTTATTACCGGATTCATTGCATTTTTTAATGCATGTCTGGTAATAATTTTATATGTTGTTAAGCCTTTGGCTTTTGCAGTTCTAATATAATCCTGTGACATTACATCTAACATCGAACTTCTTGTTAATTCAACAATTACTGCCAGAGGACGAATTCCTAATGTAATTGCCGGAAGAATTAAATTTTTAAGATCCAGGTATTCACCATTTCCGAGATCATCAACAGAATACATACTTCCAAACATATTTAATCCAGTGTAATCAGCTAACAAATAGGCAAATATCCATGCAAATAGTATTGCTGCAAAAAATGAGGGCAGTGACATACCAACTGCTGAAATTACCAATGAAATTTTGTCAAAAATTCCATCTTTTTTTAATGCAGAAAAGATTCCTATAATTAATCCTATAATTAATGCTATAAGCATAGAAACTGTTGCTAATAATGCTGTTTTGGGGAATGCTTCTGAAATTATTTCGGTTACCATTCTTTTGCTTTGATAAGAGCGTCTTAAATATGGTTTTTTTAAAACAAAAGCTATATCATTAATTTGTATTAATTTGACAAAAGAATACTTTGAAGAATCTAAATACCAATAACTTTCAGTGTTTTTTTTATTATGAACAGAAATAAATGATAAATCATTTAAATAGTTGAAAAATTGAGTAAATAATGGTTTATCACGGCCCAGATCTTTATTTATTGCTTCTACAGATGCAATATCAGCACGTTGACCAAGCATCATACGGGCAGGATCTCCCGGTAAAACATTAAATAAAAGAAAAACGATAATAATTACGCCAAGCATAACCAGTAAGCCATAAAACAATCGTTTAACTATATACTGAAGCATTTTTATGTTTTAATAAGATATAGCAAAAGTATTTAAAAAACTTCTATTTAAAAAGTTTTTATTAAAAATGATAAAAAGAATTTAATTACATAATAAATTTACATTTTGATGGTAATAAAAAAGGAGAATCTTTTGATTCTCCTTTTTTATTATTCAACTTTAGGTTCTTCAGCAAGCTTTTTTGTTTTTTTAGCAGGTTTCTTTTCTGTAGATTTTTCTTCAATTACATTTTCTGTAATTTTTGGTGCATTTACCTTTTTTTTATCTTTAGGACGTCTTACACCAGAAGAACCTAATATAATTTTACCTCTTTTGGTTTTTTTATCACCTTTTCCCATAATACTGTTTGTTTTTAATTGATTAATTTATTAAAATTCGTGTAAAGGTACATAAAAAAACAATTGAAATGTTTATTATATAACATTTTAAAAGAATAAAATTCTAAGTAAATATATTTAAGATACTAAGCAGTATTATTTTGTGTATTAAATTTGATTACTTAAAATTTACCAATTATTTTTATTAATGTACTCTTTTATAATTTGTTCCGACATTCGAATTGTATTTCTATACCATTTAATTTTAATTTCCCATATTTCTTCGTCTGATAATCTCCAATTAACAGTTGATTTTCTGATTTTTTCGGATAAGAAAAAAACTGACATGGCTGCAGAAACAGAAATATTATAACTTTCTGTAAAACCATACATGGGTATTTTTACATAAGCATCTGCATTTTTAAGAGCTATTTCTGAAAGTCCTTCTTTTTCTGTACCAAAAACCAGTGCAATTTTTTCATCAACAGGCAAATCATGCAACATGATATCTTTTGTATGCGGTGTAGTTGCAATTATTTTGTATCCCTTGCTCTTCAATGCTTTAAATGCATCAGCGGTATTATTCTCTTTTTCATTATATCTATTCATACTTAGCCATTTGGCAGAACCAAGTTCCACATCAGGATTAATTTCGTAAGGATAACGGTTTTCAATAATGTGTACATCCTGAATGCCAAAACAATCGCAAGTTCGTAATACCGCACTCGCATTCTGTGATTGAAAAATATCTTCAAGAACAACAGTTATATATCGTGTGCGTAAATGCACAACTTCTTCAATTTTATTATTCTTATTTTCAGAAACAAAATTTGTAAGATAGTTGCATAATTTTATTTTTTGTTCAAGAGTTAATTCTTTCATTTTAAAAAAGCTTTTAAATTTGTAATGTTATTAATACTAGGATTATAAATAAATCGATATGGTAATAGTGCATCTTCTTTTGCATAATCAACGCCAATTCTTTTACATGCTATAATTTCATTTTCTGAAATATTTAATATGTTGTTTTCTAACCATATTTGGTTTCCATCCAAGCTTATACCAGAATTTAAGTAATGAATTCCTAATGCTTTGGTTACCTTGCCAGGTCCATCAATTTTGTATTTTTCAATATTGTTACTATTTAAGCGGGTTTTGATGGTGTCTATTCCATAAGTTGGAATAATTCCTCTGATGAGGATTGCATGAGGAATATCCACTTTGTTTGTAACTACATTAAAAAGTGAATGAATACCATAACATAAATAAACATAAGCAATTCCACCTTCTTTAAACATAACCTCTGTACGTTTTGTGCGCTTGTTATTATAAGCATGTGATGCCTTATCTGTAATTCCTTCGTAAGCTTCAGTTTCTGTAATAATACCTCCTGTAATAATACCATCGGAATTCGTAAATAAGTATTTACCTATTAATTCTTTAGCTAACAAAACTACATCTGTTCCCAAGTAGAAGTTTTTCTTAAGCTTCATTATTTTTTATGTTTATTTTGCGAATTTATAAAAAATCTGAATTTACAAGGAAAATTTTTATCTTTTTTCTTATTCCTAAAATCTGCCGATATTAGAAATTATGCCAAAGTGATTTATAAATTAGTTCATTTTTTAATGATATAAAGCCGATCAGAAATATGTTATAGTTTTAAGA
>CAIZXK010000140.1 GCA_903936865.1 uncultured Bacteroidales bacterium
AAAAAAAAACTATTATATATATTGTTATTTTTATTTACGGTTAATGTTTCTTTTGCACAAAGATTGTTAACTACTAATTTTGTTATTAACCCTTCTTTTGAGTCTTATACTCAATGCCCTTATGCTATGGCACAAATCGCTTTTGCATTCCCATGGTCTGATTGTTTAGGTGGGCTAGGTTCATCTGATTATTATAATATTTGTTCAACAAGTCCTTACCTGTCAATTCCATATAGTTATCAACATCCACATACAGGTATTGGTATGACAGGGATATGTTTGTATGGTTTATGGATAGAAGATAATTATAGAGAATATTTAATGGGTGAACTTTCTAATTCTTTAAAGAAGAATAAGAGATATTGTGGTGAATTATATACTTCTCTAAGCAATTATTGTAAAGGAGCTGTCGAAAATATAGGAATATTTTTTTCAATAGATACTGTATTAAAAAGTAGCAATCTCTATGCTTTACATCCTCAGATAGAAAATCATAAAGGTATTATATCGGATACCATAAATTGGGTAAAAGTAAATGGTAGTTTTATAGCAAATGGAGGAGAAAAGTATATTACTATTGGGAATTTCAAAGATAATTTACATACGAATTATATAGATTTAGTTGGTTTAATGAGTCCCTATTATTTTATCGACGACGTTTCCGTCTGCGAATGCAGTTTTGATATAAACCTTGGCCAAGATACCAGCCTATGCGAGGGTGAAAGCCTGATACTAAACCCCAACTTACCCAATGCCACCTACACCTGGCAGGATAGCAGCCATGCTGCTACCTATGAGGTAAAACAGCCCGGCACTTACTGGGTGCGTGCATTCGTAGCAGATTATGATATAACTTCAACAGATACAATCGTAATAACCGCCGGAGACGATAGCTATTGCAATCCACCACTTACCATACCTAATATTATCACCCCCAATGGCGATAGCCAGAACGATAATTTTCAGATACAAAACGCAGAAACCTACGAAATAGCCCTGCAAATCTATAACCGCTGGGGCAACTTAATATACGAAACCACCAACTACCAAAACGATTTCAGCTGTAAAGAATGTGCCGATGGCGTTTACTATTATGTACTCAAAGCCAAAAGCAAAAGGAATGGGAGAGAAAAGGAGTATAAGGGGAGTTTGACGGTGATGAAATAGAAATATAATAATGAATTAATCACAATCTATAAAATGAAAAAACTCATTACTCTTACAAAAATATTATACAGCAACTGGTTTGAAAGTTTTAGTTAATGATATTACAAAAACCAGCGATGGGGGATGTATTCTGGTTGGAAAAATCTGGGATTGGCAAATCAATCCGTTTTTCAATTCCGATATTTTCTTTTTAAAGTTAGATAGAAACGGCAACATTGTCGGATCGCAAGGTATTAATGCAGCAATAACCCAGAACGAAATACTTGTTTATCCCAATCCGGCTAAGGATTATCTGAATTTCGATATGGGATTGTACAGGGATTTTCAGCTATCGGTTTATAACCAATTGGGGCAAATCCTATTGCAAAAGAACTTCACAACAGGCAATAATACCATCAATATCCGTGATTTCACAACAGGAATTTATTTTTATAAGCTGCTTACTAAGAATGGAAAAGTTATAAGCGAAAAATTTGTGAAAGAATAAAGCAATTATAATAAACTTTCATATATAAGATAAAACCTCCTCCAGCGGAGGTTTTTTTATGCCTGTAAATTTCCTCCGCCCTTATCAAACTGCATGCCAAACCCCTATTTTGTGATATTTATGTGATATTTATATGATGCCTTTAAAAGCATTGAAATTCAATGGCTTCAAAAAATATTTTGCCGTATATCACATAAACATCACATAAGCACCTCTTTCCTTGCATTCTCTTTTTCAGCAACTTACATTTGACCCATTATTAATTTAAAAACATTAAAAAATGAAAAAATCAAATGTAATTTTAGTTGTGATATGCCTTGTTGGATTATGGGTAGTATCGTGTGTAAAAGAAAATGATGGTATAAATACCAATGTAAATCAAATTGACAAAAGCTCGACCGCTCAGCTTTTAAAACAAATGAAAACCTATGGTTTTGAGGGTATGTATGTTTTGTCTTATAAAGTAGGGCACAAAAGCACCGTATGTGGAGGTAAATGTACATGGAGTGGTAATGGTTGGGTACATCAGGATTGCATGAGTTATGGTTCTGATTGTTCTAAAAGTTCTACAGTAAGTATAAGTAAGAATATACCAGACGATACAACTGATATCTACTACACTGCAACAGGTATTTATGATTACGAACCAACTGAAGACAGTATTTTTTATTTGCCTGCACGTTCATTGAATATTGAAAATGACACCTGTGAAAATGGGTATATCTGGCTTAATATACCTGAGCAGGTTTTGCGGAGAAATGAAGTAAGCAATCAGTTTATTTATAATGAAATTAGTTTTACAGCAGAACCCTTGTTTGAAAACGAATAATTTTACTTATTTAATTTCCCAAATACTAAAGCGACTTGCAATTTGCAAGTCGCTTTTTCTTATATTTGTAAAAACTTTTTATATGAACAGAAAGACAATTATAGAAATTATTTTTCATATTATTTTTTGGATAATTACTTTATACTTTTATTGTAATTATTCTTATTTTAGGATTCATCCACAGGAAATTGTAAAGGAATACTATTCATTACTTATAATAATAGCAGCTGTATATATCAATTTCTTTATTATAACTCCAATGTTTTTAATAAAAAATGAAAAAATATCCTATTTTCTATTTATTATTCCTATTCTGATTATAGCTTCTGAAATAGAGTTTCTTTTAATATGTGAAGATATTCAATATTATACTTATACTGATGATCATAATATTTTAATGAGTGTTTACAGATGGAATCTTTATAGCATCTTCTTCCGCGATACCTTATTTGTAGCCTTTTTTACCATGTTTAAGATTTACCGCGATGCCATTAAATCGTATAAGTTATTGCAGGAAAAAACAGCCATTGAACGCGAACAGTATATTACCCGTATCGAAATGGTGAAATCCAAGATAAATACGCATTTCTTTTTTAATTGTCTTAATAGTATTTATTCGTTTGCATTAAATAAATCGGATGAAACAACAACCCTGGTTATGAAACTATCGAGATTGATGGAATATGTGGTTGCCGATAGTGATAACGAATGGGTTGAGCTGGATAAGGAAATTAATTTTATAAAAAATTATATTGCCCTGGAAAGTGTACGACATCCCAAAATGAATACCAGTTTTGATATTTCAGGTGATGTATCAACTTTTAAAGTGCCTCCCATGATTTTCGAATCATTTGTAAATAATGCGTTTAAATATACCAATCTGGCCGAAAACGGATGTATTAATATCCAATTGGAATGCCATGCAAATGAAATATTATTTACATCTGAAAACTCAATTAATCATAAGGCTAAGGAAGTTGTTACTTCAACAGGTAAGGGATTAATTAATACCCGAAATCGTTTAAATCTGCATTATAAAGACAAATATCAACTCGATATTTATGAAAAAGAAAATGTTTTTACGGTAAAGCTTTTACTTAAGGCTTTTTAAATGTAGCTGTAATATAATTTCCTTTTAATTTGCCCAATTCTTTTTTCATATCCTTACTTATCTTAACGTATTCTTTTGTTTTTTCATTTATCAAAATATTATCTCCATCTGCACATACAATTTTATCGATACAAAAAATATAACTATGGTTTACAAAGCAGAATTCATCAGAAGGTAAGGTTTCATATATTTCTTTTAGGGTATCTATTTTATAGAAAGGGCCATCGGTATCGGTATAAATCATTATAAAATTACCTGTTTTGGTGATGTAGAATATTTCTGGTGTATCTATACGAATGGTTTTCTTTTCTTTATGGCGTGAAGCAAAAATAAAAGGAACGCCTTTCTTTTTATCTTTTTGAATTTCCATCTCATGCGTTTGTTTTTTTTCAATTTCAAATGCATTTACAAAACGGTTGAGTGCATCAAACAAACGATCGGGAAATATGGGTTTGCAAATGAAATCAAGTACACCATGGTCAAAACCAGCGGCTCCATAATTGCGATGAGCGGTAGTTACTATGACATTAATATCTTTGTCTAAATATTTCAATAAAGTAAATCCATTTAATTCGGGCATATCAATATCCAGAAAAATCAAATCAGGTTTTTTTTCTTTTAATCCTTGTGTTGCTTTAACAACATCGTAATAATTACCTATACATTTATACGTTTCGTGGATATGCATTAATTTGTCTATTATATTATGGGCCTGTATATCATCATCGATAACTGCATATTGAAAATTTGTCATATTGCTAATTTTAAATTTAGATAAAAGATTTCCCAAAAATAATCAATTTTATATTACAAAAACAGAATATCACAAAAACACCCCAAAAATCATTATTTTTTTTATTATAACTGCTTAATTTTAATATGCTGACAAAACCGATATACGGTATATCCCAAAAACATCATGTAAACGTCCCAAAACTTGTTTTCCCTTTTTTCGGGTTGTATATTTGCCGCTTCAACATAAAATTTTCTAGTATGTATTTGTTTGTAACCAATAGAGAAATCATTACTTCAAACCAAACAGAAGGCATTCGTGAGGATGGTTGCGAAAATGCAGGCGATAATCTGCGTTTTGGCGAATATAACATGAATAGCAAACAATTCTTATTGTATCCTGAACCCGAAAATGAACTGGAATTATCGTTTTCGCAAACGGCTGAAAAGGACAATTTTACTTTAAAGGGGAGTGTAAGGTTTTTTAATGTATTATATACCGAACTTTTAAAAGATACCAAAAAAACTACCGATGGAAAGGATAAGGGTGATGTTTTGTTTTTTATACATGGTTTCAATACCGATCTGGATGGTGTTAGAAATGCTTTTAAAAACCTGAAGGAATGCTATATTGATAATCCTGACTCTCCGGTTAATCATATTGTAATATTTACATGGCCCGGTCGTAGCCCCATAATACCAATACATTATTTTGAAGATAAAAAGGATGCCATGCGTTCGGGCGAAGCCTTGGCAAGAGGGTTTAAAAAACTGATTAATTTCTTCAGGGTATTTCTGGTAATGGACGACAATATGCCCTGTATGCGTAAGATACATCTGATGGTGCACTCGATGGGGCATCGAGTACTTAAACATTGTATGCTCGAAATGCAGATGCGGAATATGGCTGTGCCCGAAGTTTTTGAAGAAATACTGCTGATGGCTGCCGATATCGAATATGATATTTTTGAAAAAGAAGAGGCTTTTTACAATCTTATTGATATGGGCAAGCGTGTTCATATTTACCATCATCAGAACGACTATGTACTCGGAATTTCGGCATATACCAAAAACTTCAGCAACCGATTGGGTAAATATGGAAGAAAAAATGAAGATGCAGGTCTTAAGGATGTGTATGAGGCAGATGTAAGCAATACTTCTGACGACAGAAAACCCGATATTATGGAGAAAGCGTTGAATCACTGGTATTATTACAACTCTTCGGAGGTGATTAATGATGCTATAAGGGTGCTTAACGGAAAAGAAACTAATTTCAGTAAACAGTAAACAGTGAGCAGTAAACAGTGAGCAGTAAACAGTGAGCAGTGAGCAGTGAGCAGTAAACAGTGAGCAGTAAACAGTAAACAGTGAGCAGTAAACAGAAAAAAATTTATCATTTATCATTAATCATTTATCATTAAAATGTTTTATTTCAAAATAAACCGGATTAAGATTTGTGATAACAAAGAAAATCCACAGTTTTTATTTTTTGGCAGAGATGTGGCTCAGGTAAAATTAATAAGTTTTATAGCAACCGAAAACAGCGAATTGCCCGATGTAAGTGAGTTTCTGCTATGCAATGATGCCGTTCAAAAGAAGGCATTGCTGGGAAAGGCTATTGAAAGCGTAATAGCTGCCCGTATATTTACCGAAATTGATAATGTGAAAGACAATCATATTATGACTTTTGGCTCCACAGGTTTTGTGCTTTACAAATCGGAGAAAATACCCGATGATATCGACTGGCAGTTTATTGCTTATGAAAGCGACCAAAATATCAGCGACAATGCTCAAATGGTAGATGATATAGTAAACGACAGCGAATTTGGTAAATTTACCGATAATATTACTTCGCTGCTGAGTAGAGTTCCCAATCCTTCGCTTACGGCTGCAGTAGCTATTGCCAAGTTTGCCGTAAATGTGATAACTAAGGTTGCCAAACAAAACCACGACGATCTTATTGGCATACTTTATACTTCGCTCAACCGCCGCCAGCATTATCCTTATGGCGAACGCAGACGCGACCGTGTGCCCGACCTTACCAACAATATGTTTATAGATTATTCTATTTTCGGTTTTGATGAGTAATGAGGGAAATTAAGAATATTATAATATAGAAAGTGAGGTAGTATATGACATAATATTTTGTAATTTTAGCCATTAAATAAATATACAATTTTTTAAACAATTTAATAAAATCAAACATGAAAAAAATAATAGTTTTTAAAATAATTCTACTATCTTGCATGTTTTCATATTCGCAGGAATTTAAAATGAAACTATGGTTTCAGGATGCTGTTGGAAACAAAGACAGCATTGAACTTGGATATGATTTACTTGCAACAGATAGTATAGACAGCCAATTTGGCGAAACCAATATTATAAGTACACCATGGAGTAATAATTTTGAAGTGAGAGCAGGTGATGCTGCTACTTCTTTGAATAATTTATATATAACTTCACCAGCAACTTTATACACAAAAAAACAGTTTATACACAAAACTTGTAATTTCTTCCATCTGATAAAAGTTGCGGTTAATTGCAATCATTTTCCAATTGTAGTAAAATGGGATACTTCATTATTCTCTAATGATTTATGCAGATATGCAAGTTTTATAACCTCAGGTACTGGCTGGGGGGGAGATTGGTTTGACGGGGTAATGGCGTTTATGAATCCTATGCATATTGGGGATTATAAGGATTCTTTGGTGATAGGAAGTTTGTCATCACCAGTTCATTTTCAACAGAATGGAAAGGATATTATTCAATTAAATGTTTCTTTTGGAAATTCAGAACCACTTGGTATTTTAGATTTACAAAAGAAAACTGAAACATTTAAAGTTTTTCCAAATCCATCAAATGGTAGTTTTTTTGTAAATGCCAACACTGCATATAAAGAATCAATTAATATACAGGTCTTTAATGTTTTGGGAGAAAAGATATATCAAAAAGAGTTTAGAAATTTTTATAATCAAAAAATAGAACTCAATAATATAGAAAATGGGATATATCAAATATTAATTACAAGATTAAATGGTAAAACTTTCATTAAGAAAATAATTATAAACAAATAAAAATTTATTTATGAAAACAATTATTAAAATAACATCAATCTTAATTTTATTCATATCAATATCACCTATTTTGGGGCAAAATCATTATAAATGTGGGAATGAGCATATAAATTTAAATGCTAAAGTTGCACAATGTACAGAGTCTTCAATAGATTATAACAATCAGTACAAGCATAAAGAGTTTTATATTCCTAATTTAGTAAATAATACAATAAAAACTCTCCATATAAATTTTAATATATGGCAACGGCATGATGGAAGTGGGAATCTAATTAACAATGCACAAACAATTGCTAGATTAAAGCAAATAGCTTTATGGATTAATAATAAATATCAATATGTATATCCGCGATATACTCCTTTACCCTATATTGTTGAAACTATTAATGATAGTAAAATCAGAATTGTTTTAGATTCAATATATTTTTATACTGATCCAACGTTAGATTCTTCGTATTACATCAGCAATTATTATGGACATAATTTACTACTTGATAATTATTTAAAAACAAATTTTCCTGAAAGGACGAGAGCTCTAAATATTCATTTAACTAGATCTTATAATGCAAATTATGCGGGATATTCTGATTTTGGATCTATCGAAAGTTTATATCATAGTGATCCAGAAATGGCAACTCATACTGATCATGATTATTGGTTTTCTGAACATTGGGCACATGAAATTGGTCATTCTTTTGATTTGTGGCATACTTATGATGTAAATTGGTTGCAAAATTGCAATAAAAATTATCCTGATTTTTTATGGGACTTATACGATACAACTTTAAATTGTTCATCATTGGGATGTAATGTATGTATATTACCTGCATCTACAACTAATAATAATCTTATGGGTGGTGGTGACAATGGTCATATTTCAGCTTTACAAATGGGAATTGTTCATCGTTCAACAATAATGGAAAATTTTTATAATATTAGTAGTTATGGAGTAAATTATAAAGTAAGAGATCATATTACTGGATATTCAACAATTCCTTATGAAATTATAAAGAATGAAATATGGGATTTTAGCATGAAATTTTATCAAAATATTATTATTAAAAGTGGTAATGTATTAACAGTCAAATGTGAAATACAATTTGTTCCAGAAGCTAAAATTATTATAGAACCTGGTGCAAAATTAATAATAGATGGAGGTAAGCTAACAAATGAAAAATATTATGATGTTCTTTGGCAAGGTATAGAAGTATGGGGAACCAGCAATCAGCCACAAAATTCTGTGTTAAATTCAGCTTATCAGGGTATAGTTGAGCTTAAAAACGGGGCAGTTATAGAAAATGCCGAAAATGCGATTACTTTGTGGCATCCCGGTTATTGGAATTCGATGGGTGGTATTGTTTATGCCAATAATGCAACGTTTTTAAATAATCGCCGTGCTGTTGAATTTATGGCATACCAGAACACTACACCCAATGGAAATCCTATACGTAATTTAAGCCAGTTTAACAATTGTACTTTTAAAGTTGATGATAATTATAGAGGTGGAAGTTCAAATCCATTTTCGCATCATGTTACTTTGTGGGCAGTTAACGGAGTTTTTTTTACTGCTTGTAATTTCTTAAACGAACAAAGCAATAAAGTATATGATCCATACAATAATAAAGCCATATATTCTATTGATGCCGGTTATACTGTTAAAGGCAGTTGTTCACAATTATTGATGTATGGACAGTCCTGCCCTGATGAATATTTAACCAAATCTTATTTCAAAGGATTTAATAGCGCTGTAAATGCATTAGGTGGTTCTTCAAATAATATTGTTAAAATTGAAGATGCTGTTTTTGATGAAAATTTTACAGGTGTTAATTATGAAGCATTAAACAACTCTTGGGTTAATAAATCTAATTTTTTTGTGGGGCTTTATCCTGACTTGATGATGAATCAAGAAGGAATAATAATTTATTCTTCAACAGGATACCGAATTGAAGAAAATGAATTAAAACCTAATCCAAATATATCTGATTTTGCCCCTTCAAGTATAAGGGTAAGAAATAGTGGTACAGCAAATAATCAGATTTATAAAAACATAACAACAGATCTCTATTGCGGTGAAAGAGCAGAAGGTTTAAACAGGAATCCTAACAATAATTTTGAAGGACTAAAAATACTATGCAACAGTCATTCTGGAACAGAATATGATATTTCAATTAATCAAATTGGAACTCAAATGAATTCTGCTGGTATATGTCCATTTCAGGGTAATCCTTTTACATTAACTTCGGCAGGTAATACGTTTTCTCAAAATGGAAATAATCCAGAAAGTGATATAAAGAATTCTACACAATCACCAATAATATATTATCATACAGGTGGTCAAACAGAACCATTATATTATACTCCAAATTTTGTTTTTCCTCTTCAAGTAAATAATGCAAATACTTGTTTGTCGAATTTCAATAATGGATACAGTTTCCCTTTATCAGCTGCAACTAAAGTACAATTCTCAACTGATTACGATGCAAAAGAATTGGCTTATACCAATGTATTGTATAATTACAACCAAATGATAGATGGGGGAAGTACTACTGCATTATTGCAGGAAATACAAATGAGCTGGCCACAGGATGCATGGGATTTAAGGGCAGAACTTTTATCTAACTCACCATATTTATCTGAAGAAGTTCTTAGAGAGGCTGCTAACAGAAATATCCTTCCACAGGCTATGTTGTTAGAAATTTGTCTGGCTAATCCTGACGGTACACGCAACGAGGATTTTATCAGATTTCTCAGAGATGAAATACCCAATCCTTTGCCTGAATATATGCTCGATTTGATAGTTGCAAATTGGGAGGCTGAAACAGCCAGAACTTTATTGGAAGGTAGTTTAGCTGATATTGGACATAAAATGTCTTTTACTTCTGATTTACTGATTAATAATGCTTTGGCAGATTCAATACAACAAATAAACGAAGCCCGTTCATGGATGGCTCGCAGAGGTAGTTTAACTGACTATTATTCATTAGCTGAAAGTTTTTTAGCAACAAATGATTTTACAACTGCCGAATCGTATTTAAGCCAGATACCAACTCAGTTTAATTTAACTGATGAACAATATGCTGAATATACTAATTTTGCTGATTATATTAATTTCAGAGAAAGCATTGCAATTAATGGTAAAAATATTATGCAGTTAGAAGGTTCAGAACTGGAACAACTTCAGCAAATAGCAGATTTATATCTTGGTAAGGCATCTGTAATGGCTCAGAATATTTTATGTTTTGGATATCAGATTTGTTATGATAACAGCAATCCTTTAGAATATACACATTTAAAATTCAGCAAACCTAAAATTAGTGCTTCACAAATTTTAAATGAAGCTTACAATAAGGTTGATGTTATACCTAATCCTGCAACTGTGTATGCCTCGTTTATCTGGAATATTCCATTATTAAAGTCAACAGCCGAAATCAGAATTTTTGATGCTAATGCAAAAATAATTACGCAGAAAACTATTAATACCAAGCAAGGTCAATGGGTATGGGATACAAGAGCTATCAAAAACGGAGTATATTATTATGAAGTTTTATCAGAAAATCAACAATTAAGTAAAGGTAAAATTATAATCAATAACTAATATATCTTAATAAGAAGGGTATAACTTCAGTTTATACCCTTCTTATTTATTTTTTATAAAATACAAAAATATGAAAAACAACATTTTATTTATATTATCTTTATTTATTATTTCAAATATTTATGCACAGGCATTTAAGTTAGATACAACTTTTAAAGTACAAAATAACTATTTCCCTCATATTGGTACAAATATCGTTCATGGATTAAATAAAGAACCTAATGGAAAGTTAATGATTTATGGGGATTTTCATAATTTATATAATAATCCCTCAGATGCAATAAGAACTTATGAAGATGGTAGCCTTGATAATACCTGGTTGTTTCCTCAAGGTTTTGCTGGTCAAGGTATATATACGTTTGACAAATTGGGAAGCGACTATATTGGTTGGGGTAATATGTCTATAATCAAATTTAATAATTTAGGTTTAACTGATACTTCATGGTCAATGAAAGTATTCAGGGCTAATTTTTGTAAAATGTTTTACCAACCTTATATTTTACCGAGTGGTACTATGTTGATTGGAACTGATTCCTTATGTAATAGCGTAAGTGATAAAAAGCGTTGGTTTATGAGGTTTTTTCCTGATGGCTCGCCTGATACTAATTTCAAACATGCTCCCAATAATATGATTAATAGTATAGTAAAATATTCATCAGATAAATTACTTTTATCTGGTGTTAGCGGAACAAGTCAATTTACAAGATATGATACAACTCAAATTACGCTTTTATGCAGAATTGATACGATAGGCAATCTGGATACCTCATTCAAATCTATTTTTGTTTCAGGAGCCCCATGCCCTAAATACATACAAGCAGATGGCAAAATAATTGTAGGTGGATTTTTCAAAATTAATAACTATCCAGATTATTTATGTTTAATCAGGTTAAATGCCGATGGTTCGTTGGACAGTAGTTTTAATAATTTTAATTCTGTAATATCAGCAAATAGTAATATTAATACTGTTTGTTCTGCATCTGACGGAGGATATTTAATTGGCGGATGTTTCTGGCTGTATCAGGGTTATAATCGCAATAATATAGCAAAAATAGATAATAATGGTTTTTTAGATACAGCCTATTTTAAAGGACAAGGAATAGATAGTGCATTTTATCCAAGTTTAGGAATACCTCCATATGTACTAAGTATAGTGGAAGGGAATAATGATACATATTATGTAATGGGTTATTTTACTTACTATGATGGGAAAAAAGTACAGCCAATATTACGCATTAAGGGATTAAGCAGTGGTATAATTGAGAATAAAAAAGAGAAAACTAAACTCAACATCTATCCTAACCCTGCCACTACCCAAACAACTATATCCTACCCAACAGCTGAAAAAGCCTTAACATTACAAATATACAATATGCTCGGGCAAAAGGTATATGAAGAAAAACTAAGCAAAGGCAGCAGCCAAACTACCATAGATACCAGAGCCTATAAAAAAGGCTTGTATAAAGTAGTGATGGGAGAGAGCAGTGCAAGCCTTATTATTAATTGAGCAACTGAATAACAGATAACACCAAGTACTTTAGGCACTACTTTTTAACTTTAAAAACTTTAAAACTCCCCTTCCTTTGCGGTTATAATATTAATTGACTAACTCAATAACCGAAGCAATTATAATACCTCTTCCCTTCTCTTTTATCAAATAACAGAATATCAAAAAAACACCCCCCAAAAATCATTATTTTTTTTATTATAACTGCTTAATTTTAATATGCTGACA
>CAIZXK010000141.1 GCA_903936865.1 uncultured Bacteroidales bacterium
CATATTTTGCAGATAAACTATTTATGATTATTTGAGCTTTTGAACTTTTTACTATAATAAAGAACAGTAGTAAGAATATGAAAAGCTTTATTATGTGTCTTTTATTTATTATTAATATTTTCATTTATTGGGTCTTTATAGAGTATATTATCAATAATTTTATTTTCAATATTATATAAAACATAAAACTGTTTACAACTAAAATACTTATGATGTTCAAAATAAAACCACCTTGAACTAATTATTTTATTTAATTCATTTCTGTCCGGAATAGTAAACCCAGCCAATAAATAATGTTTATCTTGAAAAATAAATGCTATATATTGACGAAAATATTTTTGTAAATCATCACATTTCCTGTCAAGTATCGTATCATTACTTTCTGATAATGAAGAAAATTTATTTTCAAATTCAATTACAATAGATGAATCTACGATAATAAAATTACTTGAATCTATTCGTTGATTTGTAATTTTATAAATCGCATTGGATATTATTGGAAATTGTTTATATATTTTTTTACCATTTAAAAGTATTCCATTGTAATTTATATTGTTAAAAGTATAAATACTACAATCGGAATATCGTACCCAATGCTTTGTCAAAGAAGCAGTATCCTGTGAAAATGTTTTTTGATAAGGAAATAGTATTAAAAAAATAATATCAAATATAAATAGAACTAAATAGTTGATATTTTTATTCTTTTTATAAATATTAAGCAGAATAAATGGGATATGAGGACCCACAAAAGATGTTTTTCTTTCTCCCTCAGTAAGTTTATCTGTAATAAAGCCTAAAATAATGTTTATTATAATAATTACCAGAAAAAGTATCTTCATTTTATTAATGAGTTAATTGTCCTACTTTTGAATAATTCTTAATTTTAATTCTTAAATAAAGAATTAAGATTTCAATTTAAATAATAAATAGCCAACTATTAATTCTGGCATTCAATTATTAAATTTAGACCCAATTCCCCTACAAATGTATTAATCATTTCTTAACCTGCATCATAAATATTGATTTATTTTTCATTAACATTGTTTTTTAACAAAATAGGACATTTCGTATTATAGTAATTTATACAGGAAACCTTCTAAAAATAAAAGGAGAAACCTCTTCAGCTTCATTAAATAACGAAGGTTGTCCCTGATTATCCGAATATTGTGTTTACACAAACTTATTTATACTCCCTTATACTCCGACTTTATTGCTACTGCAACTTACTTTATTGCTACTGCATTTTACTTTATTGCTACTGCAACTTACTTTATTGCTACTGCAACTTACTTTATTGCTACTGCAACTTACTTTATTGCTACTGCATTTTACTTTATTATTACTGCAAAACACATTGTCGTGTTGGCAAAACACATTATTGTGATAGTAAAAATATAGTTAGCTGATTATCTGCACTAAGTAGGATTTAAAAAAAGGATTACTAAAACCCCATTCTTATCCTTACTTTTTCATGGGAATATATTGCTTTTGCAAAACTGAAGTGATAAACTGCAAACGACTTTATGGTTTTCACAAAACTGAAGTTGTAATATTCGTGCGACTTTATGGTTTTCAAAAAAATACCGACAGAATTGGCAGATGATTTTATTTGTTACATTAATTAACAGGTATTATAAAAACATAAATTCAATTTCTTCGCAACCGCTGTTGTTTACCGAAAAAAATAGTATACCATTGTATTTTATAAATTCGTTTATTTTTAAAAGGTATAATACCGCTCAGAAATATGTTATCGTTTCAGGAGCGAAGCGTATTGGACTATTATATATTTCCTTTCGGTATAGTTTCTGATATACATCAGGGAACCCAGGTATTTGAAAAACAGCTAACAAAGCTTGAACAAACCATTAAAAGTCAAAACCCCTGATATTTTACTTGATGGTGATATACCGGACGTGGAATTATTGCATTTTGTAAGGATAATATAGCGATAAACTATTAAAATTGCATATTTTCGTAATTGTAATATATAACGTTAGTAAGGATTGAGATCATAAATTCAATATTAATATACCAGATTGAGGAAAGATTCTCAAAAATTGAAATTATAACCCACACAAATAACATAATCTGTCCAGGGATTTTTTACATTATACTCTTTTTGAATCAGATAAGACAAATCAATTGAGTGCATTTTATTTATCGAATATTCGATACCTGCATTATATCTCAAATTATCAAATAATATCTTATCATAGGTTCTGAGTGGAGAAAACATTTCGAATGAACCATAAAAAGACCATTTTTTATCTAGTTCATATTTAATTGTCAATTTATTACGGATATAATTTTCAGCAACTTTTCCATCAGGGCTTGAATATATATCCTTATATTGCGATTGATAGCGGGTACGAAACATCAAAGTAAAATATTGAAATTTGGTTCTGATCGAAAAATCAAAATAATAACGATGTCGCTGGCTATAAGAATCGTCAATCCTCCGCTTATTTATAAAACGATAATTACCACTTATTCTGATTATCTTGTTTATTTTATAATTTATTCCGGCATCCGTAAAAATGGAACCCATTTCTGAAATATTTTCATTAAATCGTATTTCTTCCGATAAGGAAATTGAAAATTTCTTACTGATTTTTTTATCAATATTTATACTTGTCCACAGACCGGCATCATTTACCTGTGCATATAATGAAGCGGTTATAAAATAAAAAAACAGAAAAAACAATAATTTATTTTTAAGAATTTTCATACAATAAGCATTTAATAGTTAGTATAAAAATTCCTGTTATTTTAAAATATCAATTGTACCGGCATCAACATCCTGACTATTGTCAGTTATTTCAATTTCTTTTATCGTTGGAATTAATGCTGAACTTACTAAAGTTGAATCTTTTGAATAGGAATATAATGTATATTTTCCGGGTCTTAAATATTTAAATTCAAAAGTACCATCATAATTTGTACTTACTTTGTCGCTATATGATTTATTATCACCATAAACGATAAATACATCCTCATCCTGTCCATAATACGAATACATTAGTAAAGTGAAATTAGCATTATAATCTCTCACCCATACTTTCCCGTAAATACTTGAATTTCCGCCTTCGCCAGCATCTTTTTCACATGATATAAATGTAAAAAGCAAAATAAGCATTGGTAGCAACCTGATAATTGATAAGTTTTTCATTCTCTGATATTATTTAAAATTGTAAAAGGCAAAATTAATATAAATTTAATATAAAAATAATGAGCTTTAAACAATTTCTATTTAAAATGGTTTTTTTCAAATCAATAGTTCGGTAAACGTTGACATAGTTTTTTCTTTCAAATCTCAATAAGCTGATTATATGCACTTTATTCAATCAAAAGCATCTTTGTCAAAGTTCAAAATATCAGCGCCTTATAAAAGTTTAACGAAGTATTGTGAAATCAATAATCATATTTTAGTTATAAAAAATATTATTTAACTTTGTAAAAAATTTTACAATTTAATAAAATGGAAAACAATCAAAAAATTATCGAGACTTTTAAGAATGCCGGTAAACCTTTAAAAGCAGGTGAAGTTGCTGAATTATCAGGAATTGAGAAAAAAGATGTGGAAAAGTTAATAAAAAAACTAACTGCAGAAGGTCAGCTTTACTCTCCTGTAAGATGTTTTTACGATATTAAGAAATAATAGTGTAAAAACTTTTTATTAATCTAACATGGTTTGGAAATTACCAAACCATGTTTTTTATATTCAAATGTATTTATGACAAAAATTAAAACTATATTTTTACTTTTATCTATATTATTATTATTAGTTAATTGCAGTAAGGAAAAATCTATTCCTACTGAAAAAGACTCAAACATCAAGCTTGTAATAAATGAAGTAATGACTTATAATTCACCTAACTGGATTGAAATATACAATCCGGGTGATTCTGCTATTAATATGGAAGGGTTTCATATTATAAAAGATAATTTCATATTTACAATAACAGGCGGAATAATTGATGCAAAGGGTTTTGCACTGTTTTTTTGCGATGCTGAAAATTTTTCCAATCATACCAGTTTTATACTAAGCAGCTCAGGAGGAAACATTGCAATTACGGATAAGGAAAATAATAGTATTGATAGGGTTTATTATCCACAAATGGATCAGTCGGTTAGCTTTGGCAGAAAACCTGATGGAAGTGCAGATTTTTTATTACTTAACACACCTACTCCTTCTACAACAAACTTACCGGTTTATATACCCAATCAAGCTCCTGATATTAAATCAGTAAGTATGCTTCCTGAATTTCCATCAGCTTATCAAATTGTCACAATAAATATCAACGTTGTGGATGATTACAGAATCGATACGCTTTTACTTTATTATTCCAGCGATGGATTCGATACTGTAGTTGAGTTTTATCGTTCATGCTGTGATCCAAGATTAAAATCTACTGAAATAAAAGGACTTCCAGCCGGAAGCATTGTTAATTATTATATTAAAGCTGTTGATGACTCCCTACTCTCAAGTTTTTATCCGATTGGAGCACCAAATACACAAAAAACCTATACTGTTGGTCAGTAATCTTTTATTTATCAATTGAATAGACAATATTTCGTTAAACTTTTATAAGTCGGAGCTATTGAGAACTTTGACAAAGTTGTATTTGTTTGTATAATGTATTATTAATCAATTAATCAATATTTTGCAGGAATAAACTTTGTCAAAGTTTAACGAACTATTGAATAGAACAATATTTTATTAATTAACCTCTGAATTATCAGACTTTTTAAATTTCTTTAGCCATGATTATTTCAAAGGGGTTCTAAAAATTAGATTTTTTGAGGCAAACCAGATTTTTAAAACCACAGTTTACTAATGTAAATGAGAACTTAGCGAAGCGTTATCATGAACACATTTTAAAAATTAATAAACTTGTGAATAAATTTAAAAATTGAAGTTCAACGAAGGAAAATGCATTTTTAGAAGTCCCGTTCATTTAAAATTCATAAAATAATTGCTTATTTGCTATAATCTGGGTATTGTAAAACAAATTGTTGACCCCTTCCCTATTTCACTCTCAATCCATATTCTCCCATTGTGTTTATTTATAAAATCTTTACAAAGAATAAGACCTAATCCTGTTCCTTTTTCATTATTAGTACCTGAAGTTGAATAACTTTCATCAATTCTAAATAATTTTCCAATCAGTTGGTTAGAAATTCCAATTCCATTATCACTTACAGAAATTAAAACTTCGCTTGTTCTTTCTTCTAACAAAATATTAATTTCTCCTCCAGTATTAGTAAACTTAATTGCATTTGAAATCAGGTTTCTTAATACGGTATTAATCATAGCTGCATCAGCAAAAAGAAGTACTTTGTCCGGTAGTGATTTATTGATTTTTATTGATTTTTGAATGCTTATATCATTGAATAAGATGATAACTTCATTAATAAGTTTTGTAAAATCTAAATATATGGGATTAAACTCCATTCTACCTGTTTGAGATTGAGTCCATTCCATAAGATTCATTAATAAATTCATTGCACGTCCAGATGATTGCATTATTATTTCAGCATATTTTTCAATTCCTTCATAATTTTTTTCATTAACTTGTTCTACCAAAAGATCACTGAATCCAACAATTGAATTGAATGGACTTTTGAGATCGTGAGCAATAATAGAAAAGAATTTATCTTTTGTAGCATTAAGTTCTCTGAGTTTTTCTTCACTCTGAATTAAAGCTTCTTCAGCTAACCTTCTTTCAGTGATATCGCGTATATTACATTGAATAACTTTTTTATTATCAACTACATATAAATTACTTACAAATTCAACATTAATTTGGTGACCATAAGCAGTTTCAAGTGGTAAATTTTCATATCGAATATACTTATTTTGTTGTAATTCATCAAATTTGTTATGGTTTGCTACTACATCCTTAAAAAAACCAATTTCCCAGATTGCTTTCTTAACAAATTGATCTTTAGAAAAGCCCAGCATTTGAATTAGAAAAGGATTAACATCATCAATCATACCAGTTTCGGCATCAAGAATCAGAATTCCGTCTTTAGCTGATTCAAAAAGCCTGCGATAACGAATTTCAGATATTGCTATTGCATCTATAGACCGTTTTCGTTCAGTAATATCTATACATGAACCAATAAAGCCAAGAAATACTCCATCAAGTGTAAAACGAGGTACACCATAATCCAATAACCAACGAAATTGACTATCTTTTCGTCGCAAGCGATATTCCATTTGAAATGGTTTTTGTTCTTTGAACGAATCCATATAAACTGCTAAACAATCTTTTATATCATCAGGATGCACACCTTCAGCCCATCCATTTCCTAGCTCCTGCTCTAAGGTACGACCTGTAAAATCGAGCCAGGGCTTATTAAAGTAATCACATAATGCATCGGTACCAGACTTCCAAAGCAAAACAGGGGCATTATCAGCTAAGAGTCTAAACCTAAACTCACTTTCCCTAAGTTTTTCTTCAGCTTGCTTTCGTATTGTTATATCAGTATGCGTTCCAAACATCATTAAGGGTTTACCATCTTCTGTTCGTGTAATTACACGTCCACGATCATGAACCCAAACCCAATTACCATTTTTATGTTTCATCCGACATTCTAAATCATAATTTGGTATTTCACCTGCATAATGCCTTTCAAGTTGCTCATTGGATAATTTTAAATCATCCGGATGAACAAGAGTTTTCCATGTTTGTATACTAATCGGCATCAGCTCTTCAATCGTATAACCAATAATTTCTGCCCATAACTTATTAAAATTTGCTTCTCCTGTTTGTATATTCCATTCCCAGGTACCAACATTAGTTCCTTCAACGATACTCTCTAATCGCCATTGCTCTTCCTTAAGCTTTGAAGTTAATTTCCCAGCAATTTCACGAGATTTTTTTGATATATTTAACAATGATAATGATAGCAAGAACAATAATAGACTAATTAAGATACCAGAAACTAAAACAATAATAAATTCACTGTTTTTAATAAAAGAATTTTCATTTGATTGAGTAAAATGTAAAATCCACTTTTTACCATTAAATACAATTGGAATAGAAATTTCCTGCAGAGGAAAATTATTGTGATTAACTTTTCCTTTCCAATTATCAAAAATTAATAAACTTTCTGAAATACTATCATCAAATATCTGAAAATGAATTTTTTCTTTTGCATTTTTATCCCAATTACCTAAAATACCAACCATTAAATCGTTCATTCGATATGGACTGTAAACCCAACCTTTTATAGCAGCTCGGCGTTGTTCCATTGTGTTAACCGGCATTTCACTTGTATATACAGGAACATACATTAATGTTCCCGATTGTTTTTCATGCTGGGTTTCCTGAACAAGCATAACTTTTCCTGAAAGCATTGCAACATCATTATCCCGGGCATGCTCCATAGCTTTTCTTCTATTTGAATCTGTAAACATATCATAACCAAAAGCACGAAGATTTCTACCTGTAAATGGTTCAAGGTAAATTATTGAAGTATATATTTCCCTTTTACCATCTGGTTTTATTGCATAATCTGGAAATCCTTCACTTCTAATATCCTTAATATGTTGTTGTAATAGATTTTCAGGAATGATGATTGAAAATCCTACACCCTGGATACCAGGCAAATTATTATCAATTTTAGAATAATAATTAAATTCTTTCCAACTATTACGGTTTACATTTTTATTTGCTGCAAATAATGCAGATGCTGATCGCAAAAGTTGTGCATGTGCGTGAAGACGAGAGTCTATTTTTGTTTTAATTTCATCACAAATTAATGCAAATTCTTTCTTATTTTGATCTTCAACCTCTCGCTTTACACTTATAATTGAAATTCCTGTTAAAATCAGACCAATAATTAGAACAATTATTGCTTTCCATAAATTTGGAAAAACAATTATTTTTGAGAAATAATTTCTTTTACTTACTTTTAATTTCATTATTTTGGATATTTGAACTATTTTATAATAAAAAACATTAATACAATTAGTTAATGCAAATTAATTGTCAATTTTATGTTATCGATTAAAGATTAAAAATCATCAAAAAACTTTTTAAATTTATTTATTAAATGAATTTGTCAATATTGCAATCAAATCCTTTTATTATTTTAATTTGAAAAATATAATTTAAGAAAAGATTAATATTATGAC
>CAIZXK010000142.1 GCA_903936865.1 uncultured Bacteroidales bacterium
ACCGTGTCATTATTTTAATTTATTTAAAAATTAGTGTAATTAGTGGCGAATATAATAAAGAGTGCGGATATAAGGTTTTTATAAAAAACATTCATCGTATTATACTTGTATTCCTTTTTACTGTTTTTCATAAACTTTTACTATTTTTGTAAAAAAAACTATATCCATTGGCAGAAAAAAAAGAAATAGCAGAAACTCCTTTAATGAAGCAATACAATACAATAAAGGCGAAATATCCTGATGCGTTGTTATTGTTTCGTGTTGGCGATTTTTACGAAACTTTTGGTGAAGATGCCATTAAAGCTTCTGATATTTTAGGAATTGTATTAACCAGACGAGCAAATGGTTCTGCAAAATATATCGAATTGGCAGGTTTTCCTCACCATTCATTGGATACCTATTTGCCAAAATTAGTCAAGGCAGGATATAGAGTAGCCATTTGCGATCAGCTTGAAGATCCAAAGCTAACCAAAACCATTGTTAAAAGAGGTGTTACTGAATTGGTTACCCCGGGTGTTTCCTATAATGATAAGGTGCTTGAAAATAGAGTGAATAATTTTTTGGCAAGTATTCATTTAGAACCCAAAACCAGTGGAATTTCTTTTCTGGATGTTTCAACAGGTGAGTTTTATGTTACGCAAGGTTCTGAAGAATATATAGATAAATTGTTGCAAAGTTTTCGTCCCAGCGAAGTAATTATACAAAAAAATAAACTAAGAAAATTTCAGGAACTTTTTGGTGAAAAGTTCTATACCAATACATTTGATGATTGGGTTTTTACCAAGGATTTTGCCAATGAAACGCTCACCAAGCATTTTGAAACCAATTCCCTGAAAGGTTTTGGAATTGAAAATCTCGATTATGGAATTATTGCGGCTGGAGCTGCCTTGCATTATCTGGCAGAGACCCAGCATGATAAAACCGGACATATTTGCAAGCTTTCACGTATAGAAGAAGATCATTTTGTTTGGCTCGATAAGTTTACAATCCGTAACCTGGAATTGGTAAATTCTCCAAATGAAAATGCAGTAACGCTTGCTGATATTATGGATCAAACGATTTCGCCAATGGGTTCGCGTTTGATGAAAAGATGGATTGTTCTGCCATTGAAAGATAAAAAGCCGATTGAAGAGCGACTTGATGTTGTTGAGTTTCTGATTAAGACTACTGACACTTCCGATATTTTATATCAGAATATTAAGCTCATAGGCGATTTGGAAAGATTAATTTCTAAAGTCGCCGTTGGAAGAATAAGTCCTCGTGAGTTGGTTCAGGTTAAAAAAGCATTATATGCAGTTGAAATCATTAAAAACCAATGTAATAAATCCGAAAATATTGCTTTACAAATAATAGCTGAACAATTAAATGTCTGTCAGATTATTCGGGATAGAATTGAAAATGAAGTTAATTCTGAAGCTCCTGTAATGCTCAACAAAGGAAATGTAATTGCAGCCGGTGTTTCAGAAGAACTCGATGAATTAAGGGGACTGGCATATTCAGGGAAAGATTACCTGGCAAAAGTTCAGCAAAGGGAATCTGAACTTACCGGAATTTCATCATTAAAAATAGGTTTCAATAATGTATTTGGTTATTATTTAGAAGTTACCAATACACACAAAGATAAAGTTCCTCCCGAATGGAATCGCAAACAAACCCTTGTGAATTGCGAAAGATATATTACAGAAGAACTTAAAGAATATGAACAAAAGATCTTAGGTGCCGAAGATAAAATTGCAGTGCTCGAAGCCGCACTTTTTAATGATTTACTCTTAGGACTTTCTGAATACATTCAACCGATTCAGCTGAATGCAAATTTGATAGCCCGCCTTGATTGTCTACTGTCTTTTGCAACGATAGCTGTAAAGAATTCATACATCCGCCCCGAAATAAATAATACAAATATCATTGATATTAAAAACGGACGTCATCCTGTTATTGAAAGACAATTACCATTGGGCGAAAAATATATTGCCAACGATGTTTATCTTGATAACGAAACTCAACAGATTATTATCATTACGGGTCCAAATATGTCTGGTAAATCTGCTTTGTTAAGACAAACTGCTTTAATCGTTCTTATGACTCAGATGGGGAGTTTTGTTCCGGCTGATAAAGCTTGTATTGGTTTGGTTGATAAGGTTTTTACACGTGTAGGAGCGTCTGATAATCTCTCCTCGGGAGAATCAACATTTATGGTAGAGATGAACGAAACGGCCAGTATTCTCAACAATATTTCAAACCGGAGTTTAATTTTGCTTGATGAAATTGGCCGGGGTACAAGTACTTATGATGGAATTTCTATAGCTTGGGCAATAGCTGAATTTCTTCATCAACATCCTTTATTTAAGGCAAAGGTTTTATTTGCTACCCATTATCATGAATTAAATGAGATGGCAGCTTCAATGCATCGGATCAAGAACTTTCATATTTCTGTAAAAGAAATTGGGAATAAGGTCATTTTTATGAGAAAAATGCAGTCGGGTGGGAGTGAACATAGCTTTGGAATTCATGTTGCCCGAATGGCAGGTATGCCGGTAACCGTTCTTGAAAGAGCAAATGATTTTTTACTGCAATTGGAAAAATCGCATAGTGGTGAAGAATTATCAAAAAAGTCAACTGTTGGTAAATCAAAGAAAAAAGATTTAAATCAGGATTATCAGCTAAGTTTTATTCAATTGGACGATCCGTTGCTGCTTCAGATAAAAGAGGATATATTAAATACTGATATTAATACGCTTACACCTGTTGAAGCATTGATGAAGCTTAATGAAATAAAAAAAATGCTTGGAAAGTGAAAAAAAATTTGGATTGAATTGTAAAATATATATATCTTTGCAGTCCATAATAACAATGCGAAAATAGCTCAGTTGGTAGAGCACGACCTTGCCAAGGTCGGGGTCGCGGGTTCGAGTCCCGTTTTTCGCTCCACTTTAGAATCCTCTCATAGTGAGAGGTTTTTATTTTGAAGGACGCCCTGGTGGTGGAATTGGTAGACACGCAGGACTTAAAATCCTGTGACCATTGCGGTCGTGCGGGTTCAAGTCCCGCCCGGGGTACGACGCCGAAATGCTAGAGAAATCAAGTGTTTCGGCGTTTTTTATTACCTGCTTTTTTCTTTCATTTTTACTGTTTTTTGGTAGATTTTCTAAAATGAGTGCTGTTTTGAGTGCTGTTTTGAGTGCTGTTTTTTCAATTTATCTTTCAAAATCCTTTTCTTTTGCCTGTGTTTTATGCCTATTCCGAATTTCAATCAAGGTGCTGTTTTTTTCATTTTTTTGTGGAAAAACTGCAAAATTCTTTGCTGCTTTTGCCATTTCTTTCTGGTCAATATAATTCCTTTCAATAACCTGATCATCGGAATGTCCTGTAATCGCTTTTGTGTTTCCACTACCCATGAATATTTCAAGTTTGGTAATGTAAGCTTTTCTTAAACTCTTAAAGGTTAACTTTCTTCCGGTGTTTAGTTGGTCATAGAAATGGGTAAAACCCCTGCTTAATGAATCTGACATGAAGCGGTATCTTTGGATATTTATTTCGGGAGCTAATATATATCGGTCGCTTCCTTTGAATTTTTCATATTCCAGTTCATACAGGAGTTCATTTAATGTTTCTGTTACGGGAATATAAATGTATTTCTTTTCCTGTTCAGTCACTCTTTTCTGAATATGATTTACTTTATAGTCTTCTACTTTGATGTATTCAATGCCATCATTTTCATTGATATTATTCCATTTCAGGTTGATGATTTCTTCTCTTCTTCTTCCTGTTTCCAGTGCAAGACGTATGCCATCTTTTAACCATGGACGGTATAAATTCTTTCTGGCAACCTTTTCATTGGTATTAACACCATTTTCAGGAGTTATTTGCAGTAATAAGGCTTCATATTCTTTCTGGCTGATGGCTTCCGGATTTTGAATTACAATTTTCCTTGAGACTGTTTCAAAATAGTTCCTACCCTGATAATTGTATTGTTCTTTAAACCATTCAATGAATGAAGTGTAATAGCCTATTTTCTTGTTAAAGGTTCGGTTTGCCATGCCTGATTTTTCCATTTGCTCAAATAGCAGTCCGACCATATCATCATTAATGTCATCTATGGTCACAGTTGGTAGTTTAAATTTGTTTTCTTTTAAACAATGACTGAACTCAATAAATGCATTTTTAATATCTCTGATATAGTCTTTGCTTCTTTCTTTAACTCTGTGGGCTGGGACACCTTCATTGTTCAACCAACTGATATATTTAGCCATAGCATTAACCAGAAATACGGGTTGATTTTTTAGTTCATTAGTTAATGTCTGTTTTTTTTCAACTTTTTTTTCTGCTTTTATCTGTCCTTTAATTTCATTTTCAAACTCAATAGCTTGTTTTATTGCTTCATTAATGTCACGTGTTTCTAAACTTTTTGTCTTTCTCTGATTTTTTTCACCTTTAACATACACATATACCTTATACACATGATTTTGTCCGTTTTTACATAGGGATATATGTTTCCCCGATTTCTTACATATCTCCGTAACATTACTTTTACACTTATAACAGAAAGCGGTTAAGCCTTTCCATTTTTTGGATTTTGGTATATACAACGGTTTAATCTTTTCCATCGTAGGCATCTTAATAAGTTTTAAGAATTAAGCAATATTGACAGAAAACTGGTTTCGAGGTTTTCTTTGTTGTTACTAACTTTTGTATTTTTGTTTGTTATTGTTGTAAAATACCTGTTAAATATATTTTCAAATTCTGACCTTGAAACATAATACCTGTTAGTACCTTTATCAGAATAAATTCTGATTTTATTATGGTTGCACCATTTTTTTACTGATCTGCGGTCTTTGTACTGAAGGATAATCTGTAATTCCCTCAGATATAAACGATTATTCATATTGTTATTTTATTAGTTAATAAAACCTAGTTATAAAATTAGGCAGTATGTGAAAATTCTTTATTGTCAGTGTATTTACCTAAAATAAATACCTAATTAAAAGTAAATTTTATCCAAAAATAGGTCAGGAAACTCATACGAAATTGGCATGCACACATGCTTGCTATTTTATTTGACTTTATTTATCTCTTGACTATTTATATTGTGGAGTTAAGCTTCACTTGAAATATGTTCATTAATTATAAATTAAATATGTATCTATATGAAAAACAAAAAAAATTCATTAAGTACATCCAGCACTTATTCGTCTGATCAAACGCTTTTTAAATTATTGGGCTTAGAACCATTTACAAACATTCCAGTGGATAAGGAACATTTTGTCGGAGAAGTAAAATGTCAAAATGAATCTGTAGTTAAAATTTGGGTAATTCCAATGCCAGCCTTGTTTTGGAAAGTTGAAATCTATGTTTCTGAATCCAAAAAGACTTTTGTTATTACTACAGGTTCAGGAGCATTAATTGATTTTTGGGAAACCATCAAGCTATTTGCAGATAATATGCTGGATATGAGTTGTAAATAAAAGAATTAACCCGATTGAAATTTTCTATTTCAGCGGGTTTTTACATTTGACATACCCATAACATTACTTCCTGATTATGATTTTTGATTGACGAATTTCTGTGCGGAGTTAATATCCTATCAGAATAGATATTTATCAATCAAATAACAATTTAAATCTTAGTAATATGGAAAAATCAAAGAAAGACGATAGCAAGAAAGGAAACAATGCATCAGCTAATAATGAAATGGAGAAAAAAGCAAATCAAACTCTAAAAGTAAAAACCGGAAACAAAGAGACAATGGATTATCCCCTTTGGACTATGCCTGAACATTTAAATGACAAGGATCATAAAGCCTTAAAAAAGGTTTATGAATTGTACAAAGAAAACAAATTTGAACTTGTATTTAATTTTGCTTCAGATTTGAATACCATTGTCAGGGATGAAATTCCTTCCGATATCTGGAAAGAAATCGGAGGGACAATAACTCCCAGTGGTGAAGAAGAATTAATTAATATTGAAGAAAATCAGGAAACTATTGAAAAGGTGGAATTAAAAGAAGAAGTAATACCTGGGAAAAATGAAGTTCTAAAAGGATTAATTGATTTTCAGAATCAATATGTATTACTTAATGGCAAATTGTTCGTTTCAAAGGGAGATTATTTTGTGGGTGGTGAAAAGGTTGATGAAGCTAAATTTCATACAAAAAGCGATTTGGAAGACTTTATCATCAATAATCACAAAATACTTTTTGGTGAAAATTCAATCATTATTGATAATACAAAAGACAGAAATGAATATTTTCCAGATCTGTTTTTAATTGATTTTGAAGACAAAGAAAAACCGAGATTGTATATTATTGAAACCAATCTTACAGGAGACAACTTAGGTCTTTTGTATGCACGTATTACCCACTTTATTGCCTCAATCAAAAATAAGGTTTATCAAAAAGATTTTCTTACCAAATTTTGTAATGTTATCTATGCAAATGATAAGGCTAAAGATGATTTAGGAATCTGGCTTACAGAAGAACAGGAATTAACGGCATTTTTATCCGGATTACTTGAAAATAAACCTGCAATATTGCTTATCAAAGACAATGATAATGTTGTGTTGGATTTAATGCAGGCTGTTTATGTGGAAACCTGGGGTAAAATGCTTAGGCAAATACTTGTAAAGAAGTATTATTGCAATGATGATACAATTTACAGCGTTCATCCCCTTTTTGCGGATATTTGGAAGAATGGGAAGCAAAAAACTGAGGAAACGATAAAAGTTTCTGAAAATGATCATTTATGTGAATTACCTGATAGGATTAGGAATATTTACAGAAGTATTAAAACTGCTCTTCTTGACGTGGATAGCTCGGTTGAGTTTAATCCTAAAAAACATTACATTTCAATCCGTAAAAACAAAAATCTTGCTTTTATTCATTTAAGAAGAAAGCAAGTTGATATCGTGGTAATGAATCCAGAAGAAAATACAAGAGAGCTTATTAAGCTTCACAGGATTAAATCTCTTCCTGCTTCTGTACAAAAGTTTTGGAATGGTGAATGTTGCACAATTGTTGTGGAGAATTCTGATAATTTGGGTGAAGTAATTGAATTGTTGAAATTGGTTGTTGGAAAAGCTTAAAAGGGTAATCAAAAAAAAATAATGCCACATTTTAATCTGTGGCATTATTTTAGGTTATATACTTGACAAATACACTCTCTAAAATATTATGATATAATAATATATAAACGCTTATTCTTCAGGAAATTTTGTCTGTTTTTCTTTGTCAAAATCCCAATCTACTATTCTTTCTTCAGGATTTCCATAGTATTTATAATAAATATCTTCATAAGGCATTCCATTAATATTAAATTTGCAAAATAAATGTGGCTCATAAATATGTTCGTCTCCGTCTTTTTTAATTTCTACAATATTATAATAAGGAATTCTTCCAATTTTTTTTGATTTATACGTTTTATATTTGGGGTTATTTCTACGTTTATCATCAGAATAGATAGGTTCCCAAAAACCATCTTTATCCTCAATAACATATGAGCTTATTGAATCAAGACATAATTCTATCCCATTATGATATGTATCATAAATGTCTACTTCAAACCAAGAACTAATTTCCCCATCAATATCTAAATAGCTAGGATAATTTACATCATCAATAGAACGGATACATACTTTTTCTGTAATAAACCTTTCCCAGGGTCTATAAACATAAAAATGTGAATTTGATTTTTCTTTAATGGATTTATGATCAAAAAGCTCTTTCAATATCCTTTTTTCCATTTTAACTGACTGTTTAATTTTAGATACATTATCTATTGATTTTTTTTCTAAATGTATTCCAAAATATATAAATAGTAAATCTTTATATTCTTTATATAACTTAGCTTCTAAAATGCTTGCAGTCCATATTTCAGCTTTTTCAATACCTTTCTCTTTTGAATAATTTTCAAAGATTTGATACATTGATTTACTAACATCGCAAGATATTATCAAAAGTATTTTAAAAGGCAAAGTAGGTTGAGTTGAAATCTTATCAACAATATTTTTTAATTCTTTTGTTGTGATTTTCTTATAACGCTTACACTGTATATTCAACAATTCTTTTTTATCATTTATAATTGCAGATATATCAACACCATCGTCATTCCCTGTTCTGCCAAAATGTTTTAACTCAGTATAATTATCATCTCTTGAAATTATATTAAGACATAGGTCTTCAAACCTTAATGGATCAAGGTCTGAAAAATGAATTCTATTAATTGTTTTAGTTGGTTGTATCATATGTTTAACTTATTAATATACTTTTCGTTCCAAATATTATTATCTATTTATGCAATTGTTTTATTTATAAAAACTTTTGGACGGCTGCGATTATCAATATATAATTTAGCATAAAGATAATAATATTAAGTTTTTATTTTTTTCTTAGTCCATGGAACTAATTGCTTGGTATCACTTATATTAGTTTCACCGGAGCATCTATTAAGATAAATGTTATCGAAATTAAGAATAGAGAGCAATGCCATTTCAACATACCATATACAAAGCTTTAAAGTCTCATATTTAGCCTTATAATGTATTGAGCTTAACTTTTTTCTTTTTTCTTCCTGAGAGTGAACAATTGCATTTCTAATTTGAACAACAGCATCAGGAGCATCTATTACATTTTGATCCTCATTAATAAATAACTTTAAATTACCAAATGCTGATGGGACATCATAGCTAATATTTAAATGAGAAAGGAGTAGTCTAATTTTATTTGTTGCACTAATATTTTCAGCATCCCTACCTATGAGAATCTTTTTATTTTCAATTAATAACCAGTTATAGATTAATTCTAACGCAGTTTGTGCCATTATTATAGAGCCTTCAACATAACCTGAATTACAATTCGCCTCATTATACCAATGTATTGCTGAAATCAAAAAGTTTCTATCATCTTTATCTTGCCATAAATTGCTAAATTCCTGCCAGAGTTCGTTTAAACCAATAGTAGAATGTTCTTGAGTCCATGAAAAAACATATTTATAAGAATCAACAACATAATTTGTATAATCACACCAAATTATTTCTTCTTCATAAATACCTTGAATAAATAGAGCTGAAGTTCTCCTTCCATTTAAAAAACTAAGATACATGCCAAGACAATGCATTGTGTCTTTTATATCATCCAATAGAATAGAACCTTTTTTATTCACTAATTCTCCTACATATTGAAAAATATATCCTCCTTTAGAATTTAAAGAATCCTGCAATTCTTTATAGTTATGACATTTATCAATTATTATATTATAGTTATCATTTTCTAAAATAATTCTATTTTTGTAACATGATATTCCTTTATCTGTAACCTTTTTTACAGATAAACCATAAAATTCGCGTAAATTAGGAATTAAGAATTTTATTTTTGATACTGCAATAGTTTTATCTCCTTTTATTGCTTGTTGTGATAATATACCTTTTACGTGTGCATTACTTCCAAAACTAATATTTGTTAATAATCCTTTCCCGAAAAATGTCCCATCTAATACTAAATCAAAATAACTATTTTTATTAAAAATTTCGTTTATATCAAATATGCTAGATTCTTGTATTCCTGAAAATGTTACTCCAGAATTAGGAAACCATTCAAACTGAATAGCTCCTTTAATTATAATTTCTTTATCTTCTAACTTAATTATAAATGGTCCTTTGTATATTATAATTGACGAATTAGCTTCATCCATCTCATAGATGCTATTAATAATATCTGGCTGGTCTTTAAAGATATTTAGTAATTTATTATTCATTCATGTTTTATTTATTGCATCAAATATTTTTAATGATATATGTTATTGTTATGCGAATATACCATATATTTTATTCAAGATTTATTTTAGAAATAGTATTCATGGTTTCTGAATAATCCACTATGTCAATTTGAGATCTATTATCAACATTTTCAAATTGTTCTTTAAGATAACTCATCAAATAAACAGGATTTAAGACCAACGATTCATATTTTTCATAATCATGCGGATACAAAATGGAATACATTATAGATTGCAATTCTTCTTTTGTAAGAAAATCTGTTTCATAAATATTTTCTTCTATTATTTGCCAATACATTGGAAAATAAACTTTAGTAGTTTCAATAAAACCAAATTTCAATAGAATATCTATCAGTTGTTGAGATGTTCTGTAAACCATATTAATCAATTTTAAGTATAATACTAAACCTAATCAGGCTTAAACTATCCATTATAAATTCTTTTCAAATGTAATATTTTTTATTCAAATATTCATAAAATACTTATTATTGATAATTTGTTGTCAATACCTCTGTCTTTATTTTTTTTCTACCTAAAGAAACAGACACCGGAATCCCCTCAATTTTAACCATGTTCCACTTGAATTTTTTAGTATATTTTTCAAGCAAAGCAGAAGGATAGGTACTAAGAATAAATTTCCCTTTTATTTCAGAAAGTGTTTGAAGTAGATTTTCAAAATCCTGTTCAGAATAGCCCTTGTAATGCCCCATATCTGAGTTAAAGTAAGGAGGATCACAATAAAAGAAAGATTCTTTAGTGTCCCATAGTTCAATCACTTTTAATGCATCTCTATTATCAATCTGACACTGCTCCAATCTTTTTGCATAATCCTCAGTAAAATTATTTCTTTTGTTATTCAATCGTTTTGCCGTAGAATTATCTTTCAAATCACATCTCCATGTTCCTCCAAGCATGGAAGCAAAACTTTGATTTGCAAGCGTCCATATTGCCCAAGCTCGTTTAATCTCATTAAATAATTTTGGATAATTGAAAACCAGTTCTGCTATCTGATGACTTTCTTTGCTGTGTAAAGTAGATTTAATTTCTTTAGCTAGTTTTTTGTAATCCGTTTTCAGAATTTTATAAAAATTAATGAGTTCTCCGTTAGTATCATTAATAACCTCTATTTCAGCCGGAGGTTTAGCAAAAAACACGGCTCCGCCTCCGAAAAAGGGCTCACAGTAAATGCGATGTTCAGGAGTCATAGAAATAATCCTCTCGGCAAGTTTCTGCTTGCCACCATAATAAGTTAATGGAGGTTTCATATTATTTCTGACTTTCTCTTAAAGCGATATACAATTGACTCCAGAAAGCATAAGGGACTTTGGTGTTAAAATAGGGGCGAAGTTTCTCGTATACTCCACATAAATGGGCTTTTTTATAGGCTTCTATATCTTTGTAAGTAAATGTATATATCTTGCCATGATTATCTTTTTCAATGGCTTTTTTCTGTATCATCAGATCATCAAAACTTCCTGCCGCTTGTAATTCTTCTGCAAAAAATGATAACTGAGTTTTTGTTATTTTTAATTTCTTGGTTGTAGTTTTTTTTGTTTTTAACATTGAATAATTGGTTAATGATAATTGGAATTTATCTTTTATGCAGAACTTATAATTTTACTGTTTTCTTCCCAATCAAAGAAAAATGATTTATCCTTACCTGCAATTTCTCTGAGCTGCTCTTCATCACCTTTTAGCTTTACCTTAAAATAAGATAATCCGTGTGTTATATTATTGGAATCATTATAGGCAAAGCTCAATTCTTTTAGCCGAACTTCTACTTTCTGATAATGGAGTATTCTTTTAACAGCTTTTCGTATAACCCTTTCTACTATTTTAGGACTTTTGTATAAATAATCCAATAACATGGAAATTTCTTCTTCTGAAACCAATACCTGCATTATCAGTTCTTCCAGTGGAATGATATACATCGAATCAATTGTAATCTTATTTGTTTTTGTATTTTTAGACATATTATTTTTATTAATAATTTTTGTAAGATTTAATTTTGTAGAGTTTCTTTTGTAATACGCATTTTATGCGTTAGCTCATTGATATTTTTGCGTAAGTTGTTTGCAATATTTGCGTTA
>CAIZXK010000143.1 GCA_903936865.1 uncultured Bacteroidales bacterium
AAATAACTCATTTTATTAATTAATTTTGTAAAGATTTATTGAGTTAGAATGTTTTAAATATTTACATTTTTATTAAAACAAATAGCTTATAAATATAATTAATAAGTTTTATGAAAGATAATATTCGATATATATTTATAATATTTCTAATGCTTTTTACTTATAGCACTTTTGCTATAAATGGAAGAGTAACTGATAAAAAAGGCGACCCAATTCCATCAGCAAAGATTGTCTTTACCAATTCAAAAGATTCTTCTAAGATTTATACAACTTACTCCGATACAAATGGATATTACAATATAGATATCCCAGTTATAAGTTTGGAATCTGCTACTGATAAACAATATACATTTTTTAATATTTACCCCAATCCATTTTATAATGCCTGTATAATTCCATTTTATCTTAACAAATCTGGTAATTGTTATGTGTTTATATATAATGTTATGGGGCAAAAAGTACGAACTCTCGTAGATAGAAATACATCTGCAGGTCTTCATCAAATAGTATGGAACGGAACTACTGATATGAATCAAAGAGTTGCTCCCGGAATTTATTTTGCATATATGCACTTTGAAGGAAGAACTACAACTCAGAAAATTATTATGAGAACAAGCAATGAATCACCAATATTCCCTGATGGTATACCCTATATTAGTCTTGTTGATACTTCTAAAATAATTAAATATAATGTTAATATTACTTCCAATTACACACTTCCTTTTTCAATAGGTAATTATACAATAATTGATGCTAATAATACAAATTTTATACTTTTCAAGAAATTGGCACTTCCTTTCAAAGTTTCGGGTAAGTATTTGAGTATTAATGATGGTGATAACAACTTTGATACTATTTTTGTTAATGGAATTAATTTAGGTGTTGGATTACCAGGAAAATTTCCAGGAGAAATGGCTGCTTCAGCTGAAGATTATAGAAGATGGTTTTCTCAAATGGCAGATGTTGGTTTTAATGTTATTCGTGTTTACACAATGCACTATCCAAGATTTTATGATGAACTGGCAAAATATAATCAGGACCATTTCGACAAACCTTTATATTTATTACATGGTGTATGGCTAGATGAAGAAAAACCTAATGGTAATTTGTTTAGTTATACACAGGAATATGATAGTGATGTCAGAGAAGTTGTCGATTGCTTACATGGCAACAGAACATTACCTGATAGGCCAGGACGAGCTTCGGGAACCTATTCTACCAATGTTTCACAATGGGTTTTAGGTTTTATTATTGGTCGTGAAATTCATCCTGAAGAAGTTCAGAAAACAAATGATATGAATTCAGGTATAAGTTTTTATAACGGTTATGCTTTTAGTATGCCTGATACAACTGCTCCACATCAACCTACCGAATGCTGGCTTGCTCAGCGAATGGATAAATTAGTAATTTACGAAAGACAAAAGTATGGAACTGAGCGACCAGTAAGCTTTTCAAGCTGGCCAACCTTAGATCCAATTTACCATGAAACCGAGCATACCTTTTTTTCAATGGAAGATGTTGATTCGCTTGACTTTTCAAGATTAGAATTAAATGATGCACCCGCTGGTTTTTTTATCAGTTACCATGCTTATCCATATTATCCCGACTTTATTACAGATGATCCTGGTTATTTAGCAGGTTCAGATCAATATGGACCAAATAGTTATATCGTTTATCTTAAAACTTTATGGCAGCATTATACTAAATACAAATATCCAGTAATTATTGCTGAATATGGAGTACCATCAAGTTGGGGAAATGCTCATTCAACAAATTCAGGAATGAATCACGGTGGACATACATATGATAAACAAGGAGAATTTAATATTAGATTATTACAAAATATAGATTCTGCATATTTAGCAGGTGGATGTTTATTTTCATGGATTGATGAATGGTTTAAGCAAACATGGATTGTGAATCCAATTACATGCTTACCTGAACGACGTCCTATGTGGCATAATCTGGCAAGTCCCGAAGAAAATTTTGGTTTACTCACTTTTATACCTGATACTACTTGGTTTGTTGATTATCCCGAAGATTTTTCATTAGGTAATGATATAGTTGATGTTAAAGTTGCTACAGATTTTCAATATTTTCATTTAAATATACAACTTAAGGATACTATCTCTTTTAATGATACACTTTTAATTGCTTTTGATACTTATAGCGATACTTTAGGTGAATTAATATTACCAGATGGTAAATATTTAAACCATAAGTCTGAATTTTTACTTACAATTACTAACGATTCAGCAAACTTATTTGTTACCAGAGCTTATAATACTTTTGGAATATATTTTATTCAAAAATGGTGGCCAGATACATTACCAAACTTTTTATTTCAATCAAAATCTACTTTTGGAGAACCATGGGACTTAGTAGCATGGAAAAATAATATTAAAGATGATGCTATTCAGTATATTGGAAGATTAGGTTCAAGAGATTCGATTGAATCTCCATCAAATTTAGATGCAGTTGTTAAAAATAAATATAGTTATGATATTAGAATTCCATGGCAATTGATAAATTTTACTGATCCAAGTTTAATGCGTGTACTTGATGATGATAGAGCATCCAGATATTATACAGAAACAAGAATGTCAGATGGAATTGCTTTAGATATTTTTTATAAACAAACCACTTTCAGTACTATGCGAAAATCATGGGATACCTGGGGATTTGTAAATAATAATGGAGAATATCTTTTCCCTAAATATAAAGAAGTACCCAAGAAATCTTTAAATGTTTTCAGAGATAAGTTAAAAACTCTCAATTTAAAACCAAGACCTCAATAAAAGTATAATCGTATGGCTTTTCAATTATGCTTATTTTTCTACTTTTAGTTTTTCAAACTGTAAATCTTATTAAAAGGGTTTGATTTTTTTCTTATTTTTGCAATCAGTAATTTTTTCTTCCATTTATTTTGCAATTACATGAAAAACAAGTTTATT
>CAIZXK010000144.1 GCA_903936865.1 uncultured Bacteroidales bacterium
AACTCACTGGTTTTCAACCAGATTTTGATATTAAAACAGGTTTAACTGAAACATGTAATTGGTTTGCTAATCCAGAAAACCTAAAAAAGTACAAAGCAAATATTTATAATATTTAAATTAATAGATAAAATGGAATACAATATACCATTATTTCAGCTTAATTTTGGAGAAGAAGAAATTAAAGCAGTTGTTGATACAATAAGATCAAAATGGATTTCAACAGGACCCAAATGCGATGAGTTGGAAAAACAATTTATTGATATGTTACAAGTAAATTTTGCTGTAAGCTTATCAAATTGCACGGATGCTTTACATCTTGCTTGTATTGTTTGCGGAATTCAACCTGATGATGAAGTGATTTGTCCTTCATTAACTTTTGCTGCATCTGTAAACTGCATTAAATATGTTGGGGCAAAACCTGTTTTTTGTGATATTGTTGGACCTGAGCATATTAATATTAATCCTGCTGAAATTGAGAAACTTATTACAAAAAAAACGAAAGCAATTGTAGTTGTTCATATGGCAGGTTTCCCAGCTAGAATGGATGAAATAATGGCCATTGCAAAAAAGCATAACTTAAAAGTAATAGAAGATGCTTGTCATGGTCCATTATCTGAATATAAGGGTAAAAAACTGGGTACAATTGGAGATGTGGGTTGTTTTAGTTTTTTCTCTAATAAAAATATCAGTACTGGTGAAGGTGGTATGTTAATTACGAATAATGAGGAAATGGCTAATAAAGCACGTCTATTAAGATCTCATGGTATGACTACTATGTCATACCAACGGGCTGGTGGTCATGCAACTTCTTATGATATTGTTGAGCTGGGATATAATTTTAGATTAGATGATATTCGTGCTTCAATTGCAGTAGAACAAATGAAAAAGCTACAAAAAGATTTAGAAAAACGTATTTTAGTTCGTGAAAGATATATTGAACAACTTTCAAAAATTGATGGAGTTATTGTACCATTTGCAGATAATAATGAATTCGTATCTAATTATATAATGCCAATAGTTTTAACAAATTCTACTAATGAGATACGTGATTTAATCAGAGAAAAAATGCATGCTGCTGGAATTCAAACAAGTGTACATTATCCTGCTATACATAATTTTTCAATATACAAAGAATACTATGCTGTTTTACCTCAAACGGAATATGTAACAAACAATGAAATTACTATACCTATGTATGCGGTTCTTTCGAATTCACAAATAGATTTTATTGTGGAAACATTAAATAATGCTATTAATGGATAAAAAGTCTATTCTAATATTTGGTGCAGGAAAATTGCAAAAGTCAATTATTGAACAGGCAAAGTTAATGGGATTATATACAATAGCAATTGACCCTGATCCTAATGCTATATGTAAATCTATTGTTGATTCTTTTGATGTTATTGATGGTAATAACTACGAAAAAACATTTGAAGTTGCAAAAAAAAATAATATTGTTGGAATAGTTACTTCTGCAACGGATAAGCCTCTACTCATGATGGCAAGAATAGCAAGAGCTCTAGGATTACCTTTTTATTCAACCAAAACGGCAATAATCTCTACCGATAAGTTTTTGATGAAAAAAGCTTTTATTAAAGGGAATATTCCTTGTGCAAACGGGAAGTTAATTTCATCTAATGAAGAGATTTCCGATTTTTGTTTTCCAGTTATTATTAAACCTAGAGATAATTCTGGGAGTCGGGGTGTAATTTATTGTAGCAATAAAGATGAAGTTGAAAAAACTTTTACTGAAGTTAAACAATATACAAAGAAAGACTCCATTCTTGTTGAAGAATATATTGAAGGAAAAGAGTATAGTATTGAAAGTCTACATTATAATGGTAAATCAGAGGTTATTCAGTACACAGAGAAAATTACAACACCTCATCCATATAATGTTGAGTTAGGTCATATTCAACCAGCAAATTTATCTTTAGATACAAAAGAGAAAATTAATCAAATAATTTCAAAAATTGGAGTATGTCTAAATTTCAAAAACTGTGCTTCTCATACAGAGTTGATTATTAACAGTAAAGGCATTTTTGTTATTGAAACTAGTCCTAGACTCGGAGGGGATTTTATTACATCCGATTTAGTCCCTTTGTCAACAGGTATTAATATGGAAAAGCAATTGCTAAATATTGCTATTAATAATGTTTTTGAAAAAAGTAAAATTACTAATAATAACTCAGCTGTACTTTTTTTTGACTTATTAAATAAAAATACTAATATAAATCAACTTAAATTTGAGTTAGAAAAAAAAGAGAATAATATTTCTTCTTTTGAATTTTATTTTTCAGATTTATCAAAATTACCCAAAATAACAAGTAGTCTTAATCGTCATGGACATGTTATATTTTCTGCTGATTATTCGGAAGAACTTTTAACAATTAAAAAAAGGATAAATAATGAATTTTAATTGGATTTTAGAATACAGGGCATCCGGAATTCTATATAATATTCTTAAATCTATTAGAAAAGATTATATTTTTATATTACCAGCAAATATTTGTCCAATTGTTCCAGTAACTTTTCTCAAAGCTAATATTAAATTTATTTTTTTGGATATTTCGCTAGAAACTCTTTGTATCGATTTATTTGAAGTAAAAAAAGCTATAAAAAAGATTGATTACCCAGGTTTGCTTTATGTAAGAAATATGGGTATTGAACATGATGTTAATAATGAATTTAAAGATTTTAAGAAAACAAATCAAAATTTATTAATAATTGATGATCGTTGTCAATCAAAAATATCATTTAATATTGAAGATATTTGTTCTTTTTCAGATGTTACTTTATTTTCAACGGGATATGCAAAATATTTAGATTTTGGTTTTGGCGGTTTAGGTTTAATTAACAATGATACGATTAGTTATACAGAGGATATTATTGATTTTAATGAAAAT
>CAIZXK010000145.1 GCA_903936865.1 uncultured Bacteroidales bacterium
AGACAGTGCTCGTGAAATACAAAATGATAACAATGCTATGTGCAGTAACGGCATATAATTGGACAGAGACAATGGATAGACCATCAACAGTACCAACCTCAGCAGCCATTTCAACATCGTCTCCTCTGTTGCCTACTACTGCAGCAAGAAGTTCAACACCTCCTCCTGCTGCCCCAACAGGAGCATCACCAAGAGCAATTATTGATCCAACAATTGCACCACGACCAACAATAGACTCTGCTACTCCAGCATGGCCACCAGTAAATTACTTTAAAACGATCATCGACACGTATCTCAATGACATCTCGATAGCCTTTACCAACATGCTCAAAGAACCCAATGATCCCAATTATATTCAAGGAATTTATGCACTCATGCGTCTATACCCACGAGCAGGAATTCTCGCATCAGGAGCAGGCGCAAATAGTAGGAGCCTTTTTTGCGATCAAAATCCTGATATATGTATAAAAAATACCCTTTTTGGCTCATATCAACAGTTCCGTGAATGTATTATCAACACTACCTACTATGCAGACATAGACTGCAAAAAAGATCTTACTATCTGTTTTAATTTACTTGATCTATATATAACAAAAAAAGATAGCAAAAAAAGTACCATTGAGCGCCTTGGCACTGCACTTATCTGGAGTTATCAATTATTAGATGCACTAAAAATTAATCCTGAGCTGACATCAATACCACTCCAAAATCCTACGCATAACAGTGAAACCTTTTCTACGGCTATCGCAAACCTTAAGCTCAAAATCAAATTTTTTAATACAGAAAACAAAAAAACAGGTTTTATTAAAAAACGTATAACAGAACCGCTCAACACACTCTTTTATCAAAATAAAAACCGCTTTTTTGCCGTCCTTCGCATTCTATCACTATACAACAAAATATATCAAAAAATATATTAGAAACTGGAAGTTTATCAACGTTTAATAAACCATCACAGAAACAATATGATATACCATCCATTTATAATCAACCTAGCAAATATCAACAACCAAGTCAGTACAATATACCATCTAGTTATGAATCGCCTAGTAAATATGATTATCAATATAATAAACCATATGATTATAACAAACCCTATGAATATAATAAACCAAGTCAATATAATTATATAAATACTGGTATTTCAACAAGTTTTATACCAATTCCGAAAATATTCTTACCTACAACTAAAAAAGAAGAAATACCATATTGGAAACGAAGAGGTAAAGAAAAAATAATACGTGTTACCCGCGAGGCACCTATATTATCCCCTACACAAGTACTTACAGGTATTTCACCTACAAAAAAATATAGAGAAGTTCAATTAAATTTACCAAAGGTTAGTAAATATATTACTAAAAAGGGTAAAACAAGTAAATTCTCTAAGAGATTACAACCAGAATTTCTACTAAATAAATCTATGGGTAAGAATAATATTAATATACCTAATACATGGAATTATAATAATGCAATCCAAGATTATGGTGCTAAATTACCTAAAAGTAAAAATACTTACGTTATAAAAATTAAAAAAAAGAGATGATTATTTATCTTTTTTTATAGGTGATATCCAATTCCAAAACTTATATGTAATAAACATTACAGTTAAAGATCCTATTAATTGGCCTATAATAAAATAAAAATTCCCGTTACCATTTTTAGATGCATATCCTAATGCCATAATACCTATAATAATAGATATTATTAACCTACCCCAACTTAACACTTTCATAATATTCACCTATAATCATTATTAACACTTTTATTTAATCCTATTGTAGATACTGCATTAGCTACTGGATATTTAACACCATTTTCTATATTAAACATAGCTCGATTTCGTAATTCTAAATATTTATCCTCTGTTAATTCATTTATTTTTATCCAATCTAGTGCAAATTGTTCAGAATGTGAATACACAAGCAATTCTGCTTTAGGATTTATAACATTGTGTAATGATACTGAAGTTCCTCTCTCTTTAATATCAATTGTTGCTACAAGATCGCCAAAATTATCTTGTTTGTCAAAAGC
>CAIZXK010000146.1 GCA_903936865.1 uncultured Bacteroidales bacterium
TAATTGTTCGGCAAGCCACAGCTTGGCTTCCATCGGAATATATTTGCTTTCGTGCTGAAAACCGTCTCTTACAGTTATATCGCCTATTGTAACTTTTTTCGGATAATTCATTGTTATGTTATTTTTCAGATTTTTAAATTGTTTAATTTTAAAATTAGTATTAAAACAAATAAATGCTTACAATGTTGAAAATGTTTATATTTTTTGTATAAAAAATATATCTTAAATAACAACAACAATGTTGATTTCAAAAATTCAGGAAGAATTTTGATATTCCTTTTGAAAATTATATATAATGGATTTTTAGGACTTTTAAAATTGTTTTTCTTTGTTGAACTTCAATTTATAAATTATTCACAAGTTTGATTATTATATTAGGTATACATTATATCTCTTAGCTAAGTTCTCATCCCGAATGTCGGTACTGTGGTTTTTAAATTCTATTTGCCTCAAAAAATCTATTTCTAAAAACTCCTCTACAAAATCATAGTAAATATTTTATATCAACAAATACTTCCAGGCAGGTATAATTTTGATTGTACAGTTGTTAATTTCAATATTTTCTTCATCATTATTGGTAATAATCCAGCCTTCATTCAGATTATAAACATTCATTGCTTCTAACAAGCCTTTAATTTCTCTTTCTTTAGTTTTTACATTTTCAAATGCATAACAAACCTGAATAGCCATTGTTATCACATTTGATTCCTTAATAATAAAGTCGCATTCACAAGTTTTACTATGATAATAAATATCATAATTTCTTCTTTTCAACTCAATAAAAATCAAATTCTCGAGCAATCGTCCTTTTTCTTCACTAAACAAAAAACCAATCTTAGTAACCAACGCATTGTCAATAAAATAGATTTTTTTAGGATTCATTAATTGTTTCTTTAACGAGAAATCATATTTATTTACCTGAAAAAGCAAATACGTATTTTGTATAAATTCAATATAATTGCGAATTGTTGTTGGATTCTTTACATCTATAATTTTTATTAAACTATTGTAAGAAGTCAGTTTAGTTACATTACTAGCCAGATAATAAACAAGTTCTAAAATTTCTTTTTCATTATTTATATGATTTCGAACCATAATATCCCGATATAAGATACTCTCATACAACGACTTTAAATATATATCACTGTTATTTGCAAGAAAAAGTGGAAATCCGCCACGTGTAAAGAAATCATTAAATTGCCGGTTTATTTCTGATTTCTGTTTGGTTGAATACGTATTGTCTTTGGTAGTTTTTATATTATTGAAAATCAAAAACTCTTTAAAAGAAAATGGGAATAATTCAATTTTACAGTATCTTCCTGTTAAATGAGTTCCTAATTCTTTACTGAGCATGGTTGCATTAGAGCCGGTTATAAATATCTTATTACCATAATCATGCAATCGCCTTACAAATCTTTCCCATCCAGTAATGTTCTGTATTTCATCAAAATAAAAAGTTTTTTGAGATCCGTAAATCTCATAAAAACAATCATTTAATAATTGAAAATGCTCTACTTTAAAATTTACAAGTCTCTCATCATCAAAATTAAAGTAATAATCTTTCTCAATATTTTCATTTCTGATCTGATGCAATAAAGTTGATTTTCCACATCTTCTTATTCCTGAAATTACAATAATCTCAGCACTATGTATCAAGTTTTCCGAAAACTCCCGTTTAATATAATTATTCTTCCAATTAAACTCCTGCTGATCGTAAATTATTGATTTTAATAGTTCTTTCATAAATTGAAAATTTATTAATCTTATACAAAGATACGAAACTTTCTATTTGAAATAGCAATATAATATAAATATTTTCTATTTGCGATAGAAAGGTTTATTGTAAAATATTTTTATAAAAATCAATGTTTTGAGAGTGAAAAAATGAAATGACTAATTCTAGCTGACTTAAAAAGTCCTGTTTACTGATTTAATGGAAAGTTTAAAACTTCATTTCAGGAATCTCACCTTCTATGATTAA
>CAIZXK010000147.1 GCA_903936865.1 uncultured Bacteroidales bacterium
CTATACTTTAATATCTTATAATTTAATAATTCACATAATTTAATTATTAAAGGACATGACAAATATCTCTTAACTGGATAATCAAACCAAGTATGAAAATTTACAGCCTCTGCATTACATGGTATTCTTGTAATATAAGAATATTTTCCCTTAACACCTGGCTCAATAAAGAAAAATTTATATTTTGAAGGTAAAAAAGAACCTTTAGTAATATTATTTGGGAAATATACTTGTCCTCCAAAATCTTCTGAAATATTAACTTTATCATTTAAATTTAATGATGCTAAATCAAATTTGAATTTATAAATACGATGTTGAACTTTACCCTTGTTTTCTACAAAAGCTATCAATTCTAAAATCCACCAATCACCAATCTTTTTATGAAAAATAATATCAGCTGTAAATTCAATTCTTGGATAATTTTCTCTTTGTCTTAAATATAAATACAAAGCCCATAAGCCAGCACCTAAAATACCTAAACATGTTAAAACGGATTGAATTATTTCAATTATTGATTTTATTTGACAACTACACATAATTTTATTTATTAATTATTATATTACAATCTAACAACTTTGTCAACTTCATATTTATAAAGTAATGATCTTTGAATTTTACGGCCATCCATTCCTTTTAATTTAAAATATTCCTTAAGTTCATCGCATTCTTTTTCAGGCATTTTTGGATCAAATCTAACAGAATCAATTAATTCTAGAACAGGGATTTTGATTTTTAATAATTTACCATAATCATCTTTTTCATTATTAGCATCATACATAATTCTAAATTCTCTTTCATCTCTATATTCTTGCCTTTTTTCAAAGAAGAAATCAAGTAATTTGATACTTTGCTTATGGTAAATTTTAATCAGATCTTCATCATTTTTTATTTTAGAAATAAAATCGCCATATTTTAAATAAGAAACTTTATTAAATCTAAAATTATCTTTTTTATACTGCTTTTGTTCATTTTGCAAATAGTTAATTAATTTATCCTTTTCTATTTTTATCCTTATTCCATCACCTTTTGGTGTATATGCATCCCACATAAGACTGGTTTCTCTTCCTAATGAATAACATTGCCCATATATATTATTTAAATAATCAATATGTTTTAATTCTCCATTTTTATCAATAAACTTAATTTTTGAAAGGTAATTTTCAAAAGGATCTTTCCATGCTTCAGGTTTCAAAAAAACTAATTCTTCTTCATCAAAAAGTTCCATAACTCTTTTAACCGGCATAATACGATATAAAAATATTTTATCTTCACTTTTGTCTACCATAACATATTTATTATTAATCCACCCTCACTTCTCCACTCATCAATTTTGACAATAAAGTATCCCTTAATTGGGTGAGGGTGTGGATTTGTAAAACATTATGATTTATTTTATTCCAGAATTTTTTAACTTGAAAATCAAATGATAATATTTTATTTTCAGATTGTATATTTATTTCAATTGAGTTTAATAAAGTTTGGGTTAATAAAGGATGACTTGAACCTTCAGCCATTGTATTTAAATTCAAGCTTTTTAAAAGATAAAAAAGATAATAGTAATAATTATCTTTCTTTGGTTTTGAAAGAAGAGCGTTATCAGTAATCCAAATTTCTCGATTTTCTAAATATAGGCTACCACAATAGGCTCCAACTCTACCTATAATTATAGATGTTCCACTGAAATTTGATTTATCTGTATATCCTAATATCCCATTTCCACCATAGATAGGAATAATACTTTTCTCAATATCATCTGGTCTTGATTTTCCATTATAAAATAAAGCAATGTCACCTAATTTCCTTTTTCCCAAACTATCTTCTGCTTCCTCCACAAACCACTGCCTGAATAGCGTTTCTGCTAATTGTTCCAGTGTTTTGTTTTGGCGGTGCAGTAAATCTATTTTATCATCTAAACAGGAGAGGATTTTCACAATATTTAAACGGATACTTTTTGGGGGTATTGGGATATATAACGATTTAAGAACTGAAAGATTTATCAATGGGACACTTGATCCTGTATTTCTTTGCACAATAGTTTCGGTCATCTGTGGGCATGAAAACCAATAATATGCAAATAATGGTTCTACAATGGATTCATTAATTCTTATTCGAAGTTGTTTGTTCGAAATAATGTATTTACTATATTTTTCATTACCTAATAAAATTCCAACCTGTCCAATTGTACCTACAGCAGTAAAAATAATATCATCTTTTTTTGCCCATGTACTTAATTCATTTGCTTTTTCTTCAGTAATAAAAACAAATCCATTATCCTTAAATTTAACCCCTAATTCAAGTGAAAGATTATTCCCTCTGACAACAGGAACTCCATTTGGCGTAAAGTATTTAGCACTAATATTTGAACCAAAAGGGCCAGATATTATTGATTTTTTTTCTGATGATTTTATTTCATCTATTGTTTTTAAATCCCAGTCCTTTGGAATTAATCCAATTGCTGTTTCTTTCCACTCGCTCATATCTTTTCTTCTTTAATATAAAAAACGATACCGATTCTGTTAATATGATCCAGTAAATCTTCATTTTTAATATGTGAAAATATTGACAAATCAAAAGTATAGGGTAATAATAAATCGTCCAATGCCAGGCTTATCCTGTTTATCAAAGTAATGTCAAGATTTTCACCGATGAGTGTAATATCAATATCTGAAGCAGGTTTGTAATTGCCTTTGGCTCTGGAACCATACAAAATAGCTTTCTCTACTTTATTAAAAGCAGAAAAAACATTTTGAATGTTGTCAATATCTTGTTGTTTTAATCCGTATTGCATTATTCTATATCAAATAAATCACCTTGTTTGCCTGTGCGTATTTCTTCCATTGTTTTTTCAAACTTCATAAAAGCGGGATAATAGTCATCAATTATTTTTTGATAGATTGCATTTGCAGTTTCCTCATTGTAGGTATGGGAAGTCTGATTTCTGCTTTGCATCATTTCCATCCACGCTTCAGCATTGCTTACCAGCTTCATCTTAAAAGCTTCTCTTGTAGCATCCCGTGGGCCTTTAATGGTAGTATTTCCCTGATACTCGGCATAGTCTTTCATGATATTCCATGCGAGTTCATGTGTATATTCAAATCTTTGAATAAGACCTTCTTTTAAAACTTCTTCCAATACATTTTCAATTTCATCAACATCTTCAGTTTCTTCAATGTCTTCATCTTTAATGTATTCTTTAATGTATTCTATAGCCTGACTTAACTTTAAGAGAGCTTTTCTGTAATTTGAGAATCTTTGTTCCCAACGAATATCTTTATTTTCCATATTAAAAAATAGTTATTTTCTATTTGTGCAAGTATCTCTTGCGTAAATATATTATATTGATATTTATTGTCTTATATTTGTGCAACTAGGGTTGCACAAATAGAGAAATAGTATTTGTAAGAGCAAATATATGCAATAAAACTAATTTTCTTTCCTTAAAAACTTAATATTATAAAATTTCATATTTAAGGTTTTGCACCCAATTAATTGTAATTTTATTATTTGATTCAATCGCTTTGAAATGGATACTTTCATAATCAGCAATTTGTTTACCATCAAAAATATAAGTTTCTTTAAAATCCAAATTTTCATGGTTGATATTAACAATCAATTGATCATAAAAATTTCTTTTCCCGATTTTCACTCTGTAAGAGTTTTCACTATCGTGAGTATCGGGATGAATTGTTCTGTTTACGGTTTTAATATTCATGTTTTTGAAATTAAAATTTTAGATAGATTATTTTTAATATGCTCATTCAAATCAGCTTCTTCTGCAATTTGTTTTTCAAGCTCTGCTTTTAAAGCAGTAAATCTTTCTTCAAAAATAAAATCATCTTCCTCATCAGCCAAACCCACAAATCTGCCGGGAGTAACTACATAATTCAATGCTTTTACTTCTTCAATATTTACGCTTTTGCAAAAACCCTGAATATCTTCATACCCACCTTCGGTTGCACTCAGTGAGTTATCGGTATTTTTCCAATTGTGATAAGTATCTGCTACTTTTGATATATCTTCATCGGTAAATTCCAATGTTTTGCGGTTTATCAAATGACCCTGATTGCGGGCATCAATAAACAGTATTTCATTTTTTCGTTGCTGTTTGTTACGTCTCAAAAACCACAAACAGGCAGGTATCTGGGTATTAAGAAATAATTTGGCTGGCAGGTTTACAATGCAATCAATCAAATCATTTTCTATCAATGCTTTTCTTATTTCACCTTCGTTGCTGGTTTTGGTAGTTAACGAACCTTTTGCCAGTACAAAACCAGCTTGTCCGTTAGGTGCAGTATGATAAAGGAAATGTTGTATCCATGCATAATTGGCATTTCCGGCAGGTGGCACACCATATTGCCAGCGGGCATCTTTTTGTAATAATTCGCCGCTCCAATCGCTGTCGTTAAATGGCGGATTGGCAATTATATAATCAGCTTTAAGGTCTTTGTGTAAATCATTCAGAAAACTACCTTCATTATTCCATTTTACATTGCTGCTGTCAATACCTCTGATGGCTAAATTCATTTTAGCCAAACGCCAGGTGGTCTGATTACTTTCTTGTCCGTAAATAGAAATATGGTCGGCAGGGTTTAACGATAACTTTTTGCCATTATTTTTTTTATAATAATCCTGATGATGTTTAATAAACTTTTCGCTTTGTACAAACATACCGCCACTACCGCAGCACGGGTCAAAAACCCTGCCTTCATATGGTTCAAGCATTTCAACCAATAATTTTACTACACTTCCCGGTGTATAAAACTGACCACCTTTTTTGCCTTCAGCCAGAGCAAACTCACCCAAGAAATATTCAAATACCCTGCCCAGCAAATCTTTGCTTTGGGCTTCTTTGGTTCCGAGTGTGGCAGTACTTACCAGATCAACCAATCCACCCAAACTAGCTTTATCCAGTTTTTCCTGAGCAAATACTTTGGGTAAAACACCTTTTAGTGAAGGATTATCTTTTTCTATGGCATCCATGGCATCGTCAATATCTTTGCCAATGGTAGGGAGTTTTGCTCTTCCCTGCAACCAGTTCCATCTGGCAGAAGGCGGAACATAAAATACTTTTTCGGCAATGTACTCATTTCTGTCTTCGGGGTCGGCACCTTCACTAATCTCAGAAGTAAGTTTCTGAAACAGTTCTTCAAAGGCATCCGATATGTATTTAAGGAAAATCAATCCCAGAGCTACATGCTTGTATTCAGCAGCATCCATATTTTTGCGGAGTTTATCAGCTGCCTTCCATAGCTTTTTTTCTAAAGGTTCTTCTTGTTCTAATTTTAAAGTTTTAGCCATTTAAGTTGCAATTTGATTTTATTAGCAAACTTACAATAATTTTTTATAATTACACAAAAAATAGCATGAAACCCCTTATTCCACTTCTATTTTGCTTTTTACTTCAATATAAGTACGTTTGTCAAACTTAAAATCGAAATATCCGGCATTACCGGCTTTGGCTGTTATGCTTATTTTACTTCTGCCTGTTTCCAATCCGTTTTTATCCATTGCTTTTACAGTAATGGCTTTGTTGAAATCTTTTTCAAATATCAGATACAACACCAACACATTGTTTTTACCCCCAAGGCTATCGTTTTCAATAGTGTATTTTCCTGTTTTAATTCCCTTATCCTTTAGTTCCTGCGAAAGTTGTATGTCGCATTCCAGCGTTTTGTCAACTCCTTCTTTAATTCCTTCTACAATTTCGGTAGCAGTTTTGCCAACAATCTCGCCTCCTTCATTAAGGGTTTCTTTTGTTTTTTCTGTCTGGGGGGTCTCTTCTACTTCACCAAACATTTCAGAGGAAGATGCTTGATAAAACTTGGCTTTAGGACAGTGTTTTCTCATAGCCTCTAGAATTCTCA
>CAIZXK010000148.1 GCA_903936865.1 uncultured Bacteroidales bacterium
CATATATTACTTATAATATGATATTTATATGTGATTTTGAATTTATTTAAATAAAAGGTATTGTTTTTGATAATTACACAGTGTTAGTTATTTATTATTAAAATGAAAGCAAAAAACTTAATATTATCATTAGTTTTCGTTGTTTTTGCATTTGCTCATATTTTTTCAAATACAAATTCAATTACAAATCATAGATTTGGAAAACAATATTTGTATAATGAATTAAAAAATAAATCATCATATACTTTTAATTCTATTATTGTTACAAATACCAATTCATCAGGTATTGGTTCGTTACGTCAGGCTATTATTGATGCAAATTCCAATTTACAAGCAGATTCCATACTTTTCAACATTCCATTAACAGATCCCGGATACAATGCCAGCAGAGGTATTTTTAGAATATATGTTACTGGCTCTGAGTTAAATCCTATAACAAGAAACAACTTAGTGATTGACGGTTTTTCTCAAACCCGTTTTACGGGAAACACGAATACTGCTCTTTTAGGAACAGGTGGAACTGTCGGTATTGATTCAGTTTCTTTTCCAAAATTTGAAGGTGTTGAGATTGAAATCGTTGATTCCAGTCTTTTAACCTATGGATTAAAAATAAGTGCATCAGGTGTAAAAATCAGCGGATTATCAATTTTTGGTTTTGGAAATGGTTTTATTGCTAACCATGGAAATATTGTAGTTATTGGAACAATAAAACATGTGGTTATTGAAAACAATATTTTAGGAACACCAGCAGACCAGCTGATAATGCCAGATTCTGCACTTTATACCCGCGGTTGTAATATTTCTTTAAACACTGCTGATTCAGGAATTATCAAAAATAATTTGCTGGCATGGGCAGGTTCTGCAAGTATTTATGCAACGGTTAGTGCCGATTATTGGTTGATTGAATACAATGAAAGTTCACACAATGGGTTCTTTTCGCCGGTTCTTGATGGAATGGATTTTGCTTCTTCCTCAGGATTTCAGATTGTAAGATACAATAAAATACACAATAATGCTGCAAATGGCACAGACACCTATTTGTCAAAAGGTTATAATCTGATTGAAAACAATACGATTTATGAAAATGGAGTTATAAATTGGGAAAATTCAGGTATCAGAATTTATGGCAACAATGATATTATTAGAAAAAACATTATTCACTCAAACAGAGGTTCCGGGATATTGGTTACCTCTTCAGCAAATTATCACAAAATAACTCAAAACTCAATTTGGGGAAATGGGGCTTTTTCCAGTAATGGAATTCCTGCCACCCATTCAATTGGAATAAATCTGATTACTTCTACAGAGAATCATTCAAGAGGTACTGCTCCTTTTTATACCTTAAACGATATTGGTGATTATGATATTGGAGGAAATGATATGATAAATTATCCCGTCATAACTTCTGCCAAAATTTTGCCATCAACCGTTGAATTTGAAGGCTATGCATTAAATGGAGCAGAAATCGAATTCTTTATTGGTGATACACTTTCCTCTTCATTATATCCTCAGGGAAGGTATTATTTATATTCTGCTACAGAAGGTTCTTCCAGCGACTTAAATTCAGATTCAGGCATATATGGACCTTTACCAATCAATGGGATAAATCAGGGAAACGACTCTTGTACTAAGTTTAAGTTTTCTTTCCCAAAATTGGACAATATTTTAAACGGTACTATTATTACAGCAACCGCAACAGTAAACAATAGTACATCAGAGTTTAGCCCGGCAGCAAAAGCTGTTTTAGGAACGTCGGATGTATTGCCGGTTCTTGATTGCATTTATACAAATTCAAACGGAAATTATACTGCTGTATTTGGCTATAATAATCCTAATAATATAAATATTACCATCCCAATTGGTAATACAAATGGATTTATTTCCGGATCTCAGGATTCAGGACAACCTACTGTTTTTCTGCCTGGCAGCTATACATCTATTTTCTCTGTCGAATTTAGTAACTCATTGACATGGAATTTAGGCAACTTGCATATTATTGCCGATTCAACTTCAAATAAATGCCCTGTTGATTTGAGTATTGATAAAAAAGTAATTATTCCAGATTTAACTATCAATGATTCTGTTTTTAAAAACGATACCATTACTTTTCAGATTAAATTAAAGAATACCAGTTCATTTCCTTCAGCTAACATTATAGTTTTAGATACGTTGCCTCTTGCATTTAACTATATTTCCTTTTATTCGACTAATGGATTATATAATGCCACTACGGGCAAATGGAAACTAGATTATCTGGCTTCAAAGGATTCTGCTATGCTAAACATAAAAGCTATTGTTGATACAAGTGGACATAATACAGCGAAAATTATCAGCCAATCGCAACCCGATTTTAATCTGAATAATAATTCATCTTTTGCTTCCATTACTATTTCCAATAGTTCAACCGGGAATAATGGTGGGTTGGAAAGCAATGGAAATATGGCTTCCCTGATAGCTAAGAGAAATTTCTACAGACATAAATCAACTACAGATAGATTTGACAGATCGGATAATCTCGAAACATTTACTTTTGAAAAGGTAACAAATAATAAGATAAAAACATCAAAAATAAGCAAATCGACCAATAGTGAAATAATAAATTTTATTCCTCAATACGGTCCGCTAAATTCTCAGGCATTTATCACAACTCCAATGGATTTGATTGGTATCAGCAATGCCATTGAAGTTTTTTCGGTAGATTATTACAAAGGAAATAATACTCGTAAAGCTGCTATTTTAGGAATCGCATCTTCGCCTGGAACTGTTTATGAACATACAAAATTGATTTGCGACAGATTGGATGGTGCAACACTGGACGATATAAAACATATTAATATAGCAGGTTACCCGTTTATTCTGGCAAAAATGGTTCAGGAAAATGGTGAAGTTGATTATGCAGTTAGTTTTATTGCTTACAAAAATGGAAATACTTATTCGATAGATAATCGCTGGGATCTGGAAACATATCATCCAACAGGTAACCATGCTGTTATTAACTTTCAGGTATGGTCAGTTTCCGAAAGATATACAGTTCAACTGATTGAAAGTATAATTAATCTGATTAATACCAATGGGTATTCAGTAAATATTTTAAATAAATATCCTCCAACAATTCCAATGGTTTATGTAAGAAATGGGCATTACAAATCGGGGAATTTATATTTGGAAATACAAAATAATGCTGAAGCTTCTGCTTTATTTTTCAATGGAAATGTAGCTTATGTTGAAGATGGAAACAGATTTGATTTCAGCAATTTCAAAACTATTTCTTCAAACCATATAAGTCAGGTTATTGTTCCGACAACAGGTATTTTCGATATCGGTTTTTCAATGATTAACAATGCAATGGGCGGAAAAGACATTTTATATTATGCCGATGGTCCCTGGGGAATTGATTATGAAGAATCAGGAGCAAGTATTTATGATTTTTCCATATCTTCACAAATTTCAATTTCAGAACCAAGTGAATATGAGCTAAGTAGAAATGTTTATGCAGAAGGTTCTGTAAAAGATTATGTATCAATTTTCAGAGCATTAAAAGTTGGTAATAAACCTGTTGATATTACTGATTATAATGGTATTAAATTCTCTGCAATCGGAAGTGGAACATTTGATGTAGTGATAAGTAAAAAAAGTATCAGTCAATGGAATATGCAATACAAGACATCTGTTAATCTGAGTTACTCTTTAACAGACTACTACATTCCATTTAGTCAGTTAGCTAATAACCTGGGACAACATAATTTTACAGCACAGGATGTGGTAACCGTTACTTTTGTAAAAAAGGGAAATAATACAAGCTATCAAAACTTTACACTTTCCGTAAAAAATCTGAGATTTACCGGAAATTCAGTTGAAGTTGAAGAAGTTAAAAAAGAAACACCTAAGTCTTCAATAAATGTAAATCCAAACCCATTTAACAGACAAACCAAAATAAGTTTCAATATAAATGAACCTTCTAATGTAATGATTTCTATATATGATACAGAAGGCAAAGAACTTGAAATTATTTCAACTGATTTTTATCAGGAAGGTCGTTATTCTGTTGATTTTACTGCAAAAAACCTCAAACAAGGCATTTACATCATTAAATTACAAACAGATAAAGAAACTAGATTTAGCAAAGTTGTTTTGTTGAATTAGTAATGAAAAGCATTCCATTGGAAAATGATGCTAGTTGATGAACTTATTACTTTATATCAGCAGATTTTATTCATTTTGCCACGAATTTAAAAGAAAATTAACTGACTGTAAAATCCTGTAAACAACAAATAGTGACTTATAAAATCATTACGGTTTTATGGTATTACTGAAGTTTATTATTTTTTCAGCTATTTTAATTTTAAAAGTTACTTATGGTTTCATCTGTTTACTTATTTATTTATTTTACCTCTTCAAGGGTTTTTAACCTCTTGAAGGGTTAAAAAAACCCTTGAAGGGTTGAAAACCCTTCAAGTGGTTGTTTGTATAATCATCCTCCTGTTTGTGAATATTTTCTCATGGCTCGTTTCATTTACTAATCCATAGTATTAAATTATTTAAAAATATCAGGTTAACTATGATAATATGTTTTAAATTAATTACTTTTGTATGGATATTAAGTTAAACAAACTTAACTGAAATTTACTTAAAATAAGACTTTTATGAACAATTCAAGAAAACTGATACTAAAAAAAATTAGCATTGGTTTGATAATAAGTATTTTGTTTTTAATTGTGTCATGCAAACAAAATGAAATACATACTATTGATGAACAGTCAAAAATAAAGCTGGATTCTTTAAAAACAAGTTTCGACAGGTATCTAAAAATCAATATTGACAGTGCTCAAAATATTGTATTAAAATTTAAGGATATTGCTTACAAAACCGGAAATCATGATCTGATAGCTGAATCAAATCTTCTGTTAGCCATTTTTTATCATGAAAAGGGAAAAATAAATGATGCTGCCCATTATTTTGATTTATCATACAATCAACTTAAGAACTCAACTGATACACTTTTGAAAATTAATTTTTTCAATAAATATGGTTTGTTTTTAAATGAAAACTCAACTCCAGATAGTGCTATAAGTTCTTATAATAAAGCACTTGAAATGTCGAAGCAACTAAAAGATACAACTTATGAACTTTTGATAACAACAAATATGGGAGTTGTTTTTCAAAACCAAGGAAAAAAAGATCTGGCAATCAAAACCTTTATCAATTCATTGCAACTTCTCGAGAAAATGCACGACTCTGTTAATTATGCTCAAACCTGCAGAAATATTGCACTTGTTTTGCTAGAACTTGGAGAATATACTGGAGAATTTAATAGTGCTTTAACTTATTTCCAAAAATCACTTTCGATCAATCAAGCTTTAGGATTTGAAAATGAAGTAGGTTTAGAATACATAAATATTGGCGTTTTATACAGGTCGCTAAATAGAGATTCAAGTAAACTATACTATAAGAAAGCTGCGGATATCTTTAGAAAAACTGCTAATGATTTTGAATTAATGAAAGTTAATTACAATCAGGCCAACCTATTAAAAGAAGAAGGGAAATACAGAGAAGCAGAAAAGGTATACCTGGATGTATTAAAAAACAGCAAAGCCAATAATTCATCATTCGGTATTTTTGCAAGTATGCATCAGCTTGGAATCATTGAAATTAAACTGGGTAATATCATTTCTTCGGGCAGGTATTTTGACAGCTCCATTGCTGTGGCTAAACAAAATAATTTTACATCCAATCTGCTTATCTCAACAAAAGAAGCTTTTGAACTACATCTGGAAAAGAAAAATCTGGATAAAGCCATTGAGTACTATCATCTATGGAAAAATCTGGATGATAGCACCCATATTCAGGAAATGAATAATGCGGTATTAAAATACAAAACACTTTATGAAAGTGAAAAGAAAGAACTTGAAAATCAGCTATTAAGAAATGACAAAGAAAAACAAAACCTTACCATACAAAAGGCAAATCAATTAAGGACTTACCTTTTGGCAATACTTTTACTATTTGTTCTTATTATTATATTGCTTTACAGCAAATTCATCTTTAAGAAAAAGGCAAATGAAGAATTAAAAGAGAAAAACAAGCTAATTCAGCAAAAATCAATTCAACTAACAGATGCACTTAAAAAACTAACCTTTTTGAATGAAAACCTAAATAAGCAAAAAATTGAAATTCAGCAACAGGCTGATTTATTAAAAGAAGCCAATGCCACAAAAAATAAATTTTTCTCCATTATTGCCCATGATTTAAAAAATCCTTTTAATGTGATTTTAGGTTATTTGGATATACTAAACAATGATTATGAAACAATAAACGATGAAACCAAAAAATCATTCATTGACATATTGTATAAAGCTTCAACATCAACTTACAATTTGCTCGAAAATCTGCTAACCTGGTCATTTACTCAACAAGGAAAAATTGAAATAAAAAAAGAAAAGATTCCCCTAAAGCAATTAATAGATAAAGGAATAGCACCTTACCTTTCATTTGCCGAAAAGAAAAATCAGCAGCTTACTAACAATGTGGATGAAAATATTGAAGTATATTTAGATATCGAAACGCTGGCAACAGTTATTGGAAATTGTGTTAATAATGCAATTAAATTTTCGCATGAAGGAGGAATTATTGAAGTAAATGCATTAAGAACTGATTCGACTATAGAAATTATGATAAAGGATAATGGTATTGGAATTGATTCTTCCTTGATTCCTCATTTGTTCAAAATTGACAAAAGTAATTCGACTGATGGCACTGCAAACGAAAAAGGTAGTGGTTTGGGATTAATACTTTGCAAAGAATTTGTTGAGCTTAATGACGGAAAAATAATAATTGAAAGTGAAAAGCAAAAAGGTACAACCGTTATAATTTCAATACCGATAACTATCAGCAACTAATTGGTTTACTTATAGTTTTACAATTACCAATAGTAAATCAAACTTTGACAAAGGTTTTCTAACAAAACTTAATTATCTTATTATTAACATAATATATAAAAACAACTGCAACTTTGTCAAAGTTTTCAATACCTGCTTCTTATAAAAGTTTAACAAAGTATTGATTTACAGTAAACGGTAATAAATTAGTAATTTATTACCCGAACATATCAATTGATTTTTCAAATTCAGAATTAGATGGATTTTAATAATTATTTTATGTTTTATCAATTTTATACTGAGAAATCAACCTGTATTTAAAGGTATTTTTTAATCGTTCTCTTTGTTTTTC
>CAIZXK010000149.1 GCA_903936865.1 uncultured Bacteroidales bacterium
AATCTTATAGGATTTTGTTTTTGGAGATTTTTTTGGAAATGATTCTGCTTTTTTTGTATTATTCCAAGGGATAAAACTTACTAATTTCTTTATCTGATCGAAACATTCATCTTCACTTTCTGCAAAAAAATGTGCATTACCGGTTATTTCAGCCTAAACACGGGCACCACCCAGTTCTTCCATTGAAATCTCTTCGCCAAGTACTGTTTTAATAACTTCAGGTCCGGTAATAAACATCTTAGAGATTTTATCAACCACAAAAACGAAGTCGGTTAATGCTGGAGAATATACAGCTCCACCTGCACAAGGTCCCAAAATAACAGATATTTGAGGAATTACTCCCGAAGATAAAGTATTCCTATAAAAAATTTCACCATAACCTGCCAAAGAGTTAACTCCTTCTTGAATACGAGCTCCACCTGAATCGTTAATACCAATAATTGGCACTTTCAATTTCATAGCATGATCCATAATTTTGGTTATTTTCTTTGCGTGCATGTAACCTAATGAACCACCAGCAACAGTAAAATCCTGAGCATAAATGCAAATAGGATGTCCACTTATTGTACCGGTTCCTGTAACAACTCCATCACCAGGTAAATACTTTTTATCCATATCAAAATCTTTACCGGAATGCTCTACAAAAAGATCATATTCAAAAAATGAATTTGGATCCAATAATGTAATGATTCTTTCTCTGGCAGTTAACTTGCCTGTGGCCTTTTGCTTTTCAATAGCCTTTGAACCACCACCTTGCAGTGCTTCTTGCATCCTTTTTCTGAGGTCTACGGTTTTTTGTTTTACTGACATTTGTTTTAAATTTAATTAAACCTATCTACCCAAATTAGCTACAAAGATATAATCTTTTTTAAGAATAATTTCTTTTTTGCTTTTTAACACAGGAAAATATAAACGTATTAATTTTCGTTTTTTTCTGTAATTATCAAATAATTCGAATAGTATTGATTTTTTTGAATGATTATATATCAGTACTTTTTAACTTTTATTAAGAAATCATTATCGTAAATAACAAATTTTCAAGTTTTGTTTGTTGATAATCTGCATTATATAAAAATTAGAAATCTTATGATATAGAATATCAGTGGTTTAATAGAATAAATAAAAAATCATAAACAGATTTGTGGTAAATTTTATTTCATTATTTTTGTAAAAAATTTTCAATGAACATTAAAATTGTAAATACATCTAAACATCAGTTACCTGCATACGAAACTGAAGCATCTGCAGGTATGGATTTAAGAGCAGAATTGAATGAGGTAATCATTTTAAAACCATTGGAAAGGAGTCTTATTCCTACGGGTTTGTATATTGAATTACCCTTAGGTTACGAAGCACAGATTCGTCCAAGAAGCGGATTGGCTTTTAAACATGGTATCACCGTATTAAACTCACCAGGTACTATTGATGCTGATTATCGTGGAGAAATAAAAGTAATCCTGGTGAACCTTTCAAACGCCGATTATGTTATTAATGATGGCGAAAGAATTGCTCAGATGATTATTTCTAAACATGCCAAAATCAGTTGGACAACAGTTGAAATACTGGAAGAAACAAGCCGGGGTGAAGGCGGATTTGGTCATACAGGCAAATGAAATACCTGATTTTAAAAAATAATCTCAAATAATTTATTCTACAATAATTTTTTATAGTAAATTTTACATTTAACAGAAATAAAAATGAAAATAATCATACCAATGGCAGGAATGGGCAAAAGAATGCGCCCTCATACACTTACTATACCTAAACCGTTGATACCGGTTGCCGGAAAACCCATAGTTCAAAGATTAGCTGAAGATATAGTTAAAATCAGCCAGGAAAAAATTGATGAAATTGCGTTTATTATCGGTGATTTCGGTATAGAAGTTGAAAACACATTGATTAAAATAGCGGAATCCTTAGGTGCAAAAGGTAAAATCTATTATCAGAATGAACCATTGGGTACTGCGCATGCCATTTTATGTGCTAAAGAATCGCTTCAGGGAAAAATAACTGTAGCTTTTGCTGATACCTTATTTAGAGCTGATTTTATTTTAGATGAAACTCAGGATGGAATTATTTGGGTTCATGAAGTGGATGATCCAAGTGCATTTGGTGTTGTTAAAACAAATGATAATGATATAATTACAGATTTTGTTGAAAAACCAAAAACATTTATTTCAAATAAAGCAATTATTGGAATTTATTATTTTAAAGATGGTGAATATTTTAAAAGTGAATTGCAATATCTTATCGATAATAATATAATTAAAGGTAATGAATATCAACTAAC
>CAIZXK010000150.1 GCA_903936865.1 uncultured Bacteroidales bacterium
ATCACCCGCAGGCAATACTCCATCCGGTTGAGATCGTCATTTTTGACATTGTTGGTACCAAAGGAGAACTTGACCCCTGCGGCCTTTGCTCGTTTGATTCAATTAGAAAAAGAAATAATTTTAAATCATTTTGTTGCAACGTATAACAAAAATAAATTGGATACAACAAAAATAAAAAACATTAATGCTTTGGCTTTTCATATTGATAATGTAGGATTTTTAAGCATTCAATATTATCATTTATCTTTAAAATCAGAACCCGATTCTTATATTGAATTCCAAAACAATAAACTTACGATAAAAAGTATAGATAAAACATTCCTTAAAAAATTGATAGAAAAGTTTGAACTAATAAATAAAATTATAAAGGAATAAAGTAAATATAATCTGCCGGATTTACAGCATATAGATTGCTGTAAACGTGTAAGTTTAGAGTAATTAATAAGATACAAATCCGGCAGATTTTAGAAACTAAAAGAAATAAGAAACTAAGCAACCTGGGGTAGTACTATGGTTTTTTTATAATGATATTTTATTGTTTTATATATTTCTTTAGAAGTATATTTTTGTATATTTGCTGTATGAAATTGAATAACGAACAATTAATTAATATTAGTAATTATTTTACAGGCTGTCCGGTATTAAAAGCTTGGATATTTGGATCTTATGTGCGTGGAGATGCTGATATACAAAGCGATATTGATATTTTGGTTGATTTGGATTATTCTCAGCGTATTGGCTTGCAATTTATTAAAATGAAACAGGATTTAGCTAAAATACTAAATAAAGACATTGATCTTGTTACATCAAATGGATTGTCAGAATATATTAAACCATTGATTGATAATGAAAAAAAACTGATTTATGAGAGGAAGACAAGGGGATAAAGTCAGACTTCAACATATATATGATGCTATTCAGGAAATTGAGAATTACATAAATGATGTTGATTTTCCTGAATTCAACTCAAATTCGATGATGAAATTTGCTTGTTAGGGATTCTAAAAATTAGATTTTTTGAGGCTTACAAAATTTTAAAATCGCAGTTTACTTGTGTAAATGAAGATTTTAAAATTGAAGTTTAACGAAGAAAAAGTAATTTTTAGATGTCCCGTTGTGTAAAGCAGATGGAAATTATAGGAGAAGCAAGCAATCATATTTCTGATGAAATTAAGTTAAAGTTTTCCACCATAGAATGGGCACAGATAATTGGAATGCGAAATGTTTTTGTACATGAATACTTTGGTATAGATTCCAATCTAGTATGGGATATCATTGAAAAAGATATTCCCGATTTAAAAGAAATAATAATTGAAATATTAAAAACAGTTGACTAATTCCTATTTCCTTTCAGGCAGAATTTGCAATTAAATATTAATTATATTAAAAAGCTATGGAATCAATGGTATTAGCAAGGGTGCAAACTTTAAGTCGCACTCCGGCTTTTTTATTGTAGTATTCTATTGTTTGCTATGTGTTTATTGTGTTGCTTCAACAAGCTCAGTTACCAATACCTATATGCTTAGTTGCTAAATTAGCAGATATTTAAGCAAAGTATAGTTGATAAATTTTAAAAAAAAAGAACATTTTTATTGCGTAATACTTTTTTTACTGCTTCAAAAGCCATCAGAAAATATTGCAATTAATACCAAAAACATAATAATATGGCAGTTTTGGACTTAGGTATAAGTAAAGTAAACAACCAACATTTCATCAATAAAAAGCGATGAAATTGCTGAAATTTATGTAACTTTGTATTATGAAAAAACAGGAATACATTGAACAGGATTTTGTAATTGACAGTTTAACCAATTCAATATTAAACACAATTTCAGGAGATAGTTTTCAAACAGATGTTATCCGTTTAAGTAAACAAGATTTGAAACTGATAACAAAGAATAAAGCTTGGTATTTCAATTGGAAAGCTGAATATGATAACATACAAAAAGAAGTTTACAAACTTTGTATTATTAACAATATTAATGTAATACAAGGATTGTTAAGTGTGTCAATTGAAAAGGATTATGTTTATATGAATTTGCTGGAAAGTGCTCCCTTTAATATTGGAAAAAACAAAATATATGAAGGCGTTGCAGGAAATTTAGTAGCTTATGCCTGTAAAATTTCATTTCAGAAAGGATTTGACGGATATGTTGCATTTACAGCAAAATCTAAGCTAATAGAACATTACGAAAAAACATTGGGAGCTTATCATTTTAAAAGCCAACGAATGATTATTGAAACCAAAGCTGCAAAAATTTTAGTAGAAAAATATTTTAAAAATTAAAATAATGGGTATAATTAAAGAACCTGTAGGTGTTGATTTTATTATCGAAAGTCCACCTTTGACAGAAGAAGAAAAAAAAGAAATCAGTGAGTTTATTCAAAATAGGAAAATGGTGATAAAACAATTGATTAAACGAAAAATTTCAAAGAATACAAAGAAAGAAACTGTTTAAACTTAATGTCGAATAAACCGATCATAACAATGTTGTAATATATTGAATAACATGATAGTTATCAGATAACTATAGTTTTTTATTATAATCCCTTGTTTATTCATCAAGCTAGGGCACAACTTAGAGTCACACTCCGGCTTAGCTTAGTAGAAATTTAATGTGTGCTATGTATTTATTGTGGATAGCTCCGGTAATAGATACCCTATAAAATAGTATTTCCCTTTTTGCTAACAAATAAATTAATTTTCATAAAAAGGAGTTTATCTTTTTTATATCTTTGGAAATTATATCTTTTTAATC